>JAGQSL010000199.1 GCA_020439525.1 Acidimicrobiales bacterium
TGCTCGCCGCCGGCGCCGGGACGCGCATGAAGTCGTCTCGCCCCAAGCCGCTGCACCTGCTCGCCGGGCGCACGATGCTCCAGTACATGCTCGACGGGCTCGTCGACTGCCACGTCGAGCAGGTGGTGGTCGTGGTCGGCCACGGCGCCGAGCGGGTGACCAAGAAGCTCCAGGCGGCCGAGCCCGACCTGCACCTGACCTTCGTCGAGCAGCACCAGCAGCTCGGCACCGGCGACGCGGCGAGCGTCGGGCTCACCGGGCTCCCCGAGGACGACGGCGCCGACGGCGACGACCACGACGTGCTCGTCCTCCCCGGCGACATGCCCCTCCTGCGCGCCGCCACCATCGCCGAGCTGGTGCGCCGCCACCGAGCGTCGGACGCGGCGTGCACGGTGCTCACCGCCCGGGTGCCCGACCCGGGTCGCCTCGGCCGCATCGTGCGGGGCAAGGACGGCGGGGTGGTCCGCATCGTCGAGGCGGCCGACGCGTCCGACGACGAGCTGGCGATCGACGAGATCAACACCGCGGTCTACTGCTTCCGTCGCTCGGTGCTGGCTCCGGCCCTGCGCCGGATCAACCCCGAGAACGCCCAGGGCGAGTACTACCTGACCGACGTGGTGGCGGTGCTGCGCGACGCCGGCTACCGGGTGGCGGCGGTCGAGGTCGACGATCCGGCCGAGGGCGACGGGATCAACGACCGGGTGCAGCTCGCCGCCGCCGAGGCCGAGATCCGCCGCCGCACCAACGAGGCCTGGCTGCGCGCCGGCGTGACCCTGGTCGACCCGGCCACGACCTACCTCGACACCACCGTGGTGCTGGGGGCCGACGTGACGCTGTTCCCCGGGACGATCCTCCAGGGCAGCACGGTGGTGGGCGATGGCGCCGAGCTCGGGCCCAACACCCGGTTGGTCGACTGCGTGGTGGGCCCGGGGGCGGTGGTGGAGCAGTCGAACGGCCGCGACGCCGAGATCGGCGCGGGCGCCACCGTCGGCCCCTTCGCCGCGCTGGCCCCTGGCGCGTCGGTGCCGGAAGGGGTGGTCACCGGGCCGTTCTATGCTGCGAGCGGCCCCGACGACGGCTGAGGCGCCGGGGGCCCGGAGCGAAAGGCATGCGGGTGGGGAATCGAACCCTGGAAGCGGTCACCAAGAAGCGGCTGGAGCTGTACACCGGCGACGCCCACCCCGAGCTCGCCCAGGAGATCGCCGACAACCTCGGCGTCGCGCTCGGCGACCCGAACCTGCGCCAGTTCGCCAACGGCGAGATGCACTGCCGCTACGGCGAGAGCATCCGCGGGTCCGACGTGTTCATCATCCAGACCCACGCCGGCCCGAACGTGAACGACTCGCTGATGCAGCAGCTGATCATGATCGATGCGGCCAAGCGGGCGTCGGCCAAGCGCATCACGGCGGTGGCGCCCTACTACGGCTACGCCCGCCAGGACCGCAAGGCCGAGGGCCGCGAGCCGATCACGGCCAAGCTGGTGGCCGACATGCTCACGGCGGCGGGGGCCGACCGGGTGGTGTCGGTCGACCTCCACACCGGCCAGATCCAGGGCTTCTTCGACGTGCCGGTCGACCACCTCACCGCCATGCCCATCCTCATCGACTGCTGCAAGACGGCCGGCGACCCCGATGAGCTGGTCATCGTGTCGCCCGACGCCGGCGGCGTGAAGGCGGCGAAGCGCTTCGCCAACCACCTCGGCGCCGACCTGGCCTTCGTCAACAAGATCCGACCGAAGGGCGTCGCCAACACCGTCGAGGCGTCGAACGTGATCGGCAGCGTGGCCGGCAAGCGGTGCATCCTGCTCGACGACATGATCGACACCGCGGGCACGATCGTGGCCGCCGCCGACCTCCTCAAGCGGGAGGGCGCCATCGAGGTGTGGGCCATGGCCACCCACGGGGTGCTGTCGGACCCGGCCACCGAGCGGCTGAAGAACAGCGACATCGAGAAGGTCGTGATCACCAACACGCTGCCGCTGCCGCCCGAGAAGCAGATCGACAAGATCGAGGTCCTGTCGATCGCCCCGCTGGTGGCCGATGCCATCTCCGCGGTGTTCGAGGACGAGTCGGTCAGCGAGATCTTCGGCGGCGAGAACCAGAAGTAGCGCTCAGAAGGGCGAGCCGGCCCGGGCCGGCACCCGTGCCGGGCGAGCGGGGGCGGGGTGGGCCCGGCGATCCTGCTCCTCGACCACCCGCATCGCGGTGAGGCCGGCGAGGGCGGCGGTCACCAAGGCGGCGACGGCGATGCCGATGGTGGTGCCCATCTCGGTGCCGGCGGTGACGCCGTGGGCGGTGGCGGTGAGGAACAGCGGGTAGCTGGCGAAGTGGACCCGCTTCCACGCCCGCTTCGACAGGCGCTTGCGCAGGAGCGAGGTGACCTGCACGGCGACCAGCAGGTACATCGTCACGACGCCCCACGCGATCGCCAGCGGGCGCCAGCTCGACGTGCCGGGCACGAGGACCTCCGGCCACCCCAGGTGGATCCAGTTGTCGGCCACCGCTCCGGCGACGTGCACGCCGGTGAAGGCGACGGCGAGCGCCGAGAGGCCGCGGTGCAGATCGAGCTGCCAGTTGGGTCGGACCCGCTTGCCGAGCAGCTTCGAGGACAGGAGGATGCCGAGCCCGACCGAGCCGGCGAGCAGCGCCCAGGCCACCAGGCCGGCGGCGCGGTTGACGTACCAGGCGGTCATGCGATCGCCTCCTTCGTGCGGGAGATCTCGAACCGGGCGAAGCCGGCGGTGCGGTGCAGGGCCCCGTGGCGGTCCACGAGGAGGGCGTCGGCGCCGAGGCGCTCGACGAGCGTGAGGCCGGCCTCGAGGCCGGCGACCAGGGCCGCCTTGGCGAGCACCTCGGCCTGCCAACCGTGGGCGGCGAGCACCGAGGCGGCGACGAGGTCGCCGACGGCGGGGCGGCCGGTGGCCGGGTCGATCAGGTGGTGGCGCACCTCGTCGTCGAGCTCCCACCGGCGGCGCAGGGTGGTGCTGGTGGCGATGGCGCCGCGCTCGAGGCTGACCGTCGCGAGCGGCAGACCGCTGGCGGCGGGGTCGAGCTCGATGGCCCAGTCATCGCCGTCGGGCCCGTAGCCCACGGCGCGCAGGTCGCCGCCGAGGTTGATCAGCGCCCCGGCGGCGCCCTCGGCGTCGAGGCGGCCGGCGACCAGGTCGGCGGCGAGCCCCTTGCCGATGCCGCCGGGGTCGAACCCGGTCCCGGCCGGCAGGCGGACCGCGCCGTGGGCGGCGTCGACCTCGATGCCGTCGACACCGCGCCGCAGGGGGCTGGCAGGCGACGGCGAGGCGGCGTCGCGGGCGGCGACGAGGGCGAAGTCCCGGTCGTAGCCGGCGCGGATCACGTCGCCCAGCACGGTGGGGTCGAAGCGGCCCTCGGTGACCACCGAGGCGAGGATGGCCCGCTCGACCAGCAGGACGGTGTCGGGCGAGACCGCCACCCAGCGGCCGCCCGCGTCGTTCAGGCGGCTGACCTCGCTCGTGGGGCGGAACCGGCTCCACGCCGCCTCCAGGCGCTCGACCTCGGCCTGGGCGAGGTCGAGCAGCGCCTCGTCGCCGTGGACGAGGACGTGGGCGGTGGTGCCCATCGCCGTGAAGCGACGCTCAGCTGCCATGGGACCGGGTCTGGACGGTGCCGGTCGACGTGCCGGCGGTGGCCGAGGTCGAGCCCCAGCCCGACGAGGTCGAGGTGGTGGCGCTCGTCGCGCTCGTCGAGCCCTCCGATGCGGTCGTGACCGTGCTGCCATCGGTGGAGGGGCTCGACGAGCTCGACGACGTGGTGGCCGTGGCGGCCGAGCTCTCGCCGCTGACGGTGGCGGCGACGGCGAAGGTGCCGGTGAGGGCGAGGAACGTGCCGGCGCTGACGACGGCGGCGGTGCGGCGAGCGCCCTGGGCGGGGTGCGGGCGGCGGCGTCGGGGTCGGGGAGCCGGGGCGGTGCGGTTCGTGGCTTCCATGACCCGCACCCTGCGCCTCCAACCTGTGAAGATCCGCAGAGCGGGCGGCGAACTCCCGGCGGGTGGCCCTCGAGGTCGAATGGCTCGCGGTCCGCGCCCCCTCCTAGGCTCGTCAGCCGTCCCAACACCGCATGCGCTCCGGCGCGATCTCTGAAGTAGGAGCTCCGATGGCTGAGATCACCCTGAAGGCGGCCACCGGCCGCGAGCTCGGCAACGGCCCCGCCCGTCGCCTCCGTGCCGCCGGCCAGATCCCCGGCGTCGTGTACGGCCTGGGCGCCGAGCCCATCCCGGTCGCCGTCGACTGGCGTCCCCTGCGCGAGGCGCTCACCACCGAGGCGGGCCTGAACGCCCTCATCGACCTCGACATCGACGGCGACGTGGCCCTCACCATCGTCAAGGAGCTGCAGCGCCACCCCATCCGGGGCGACGTGCTCCACATCGACTTCCTGCGCGTGAGCGCCGATGCCGCCATCACCGTCGACGTACCGGTGGTGCTCGAGGGCGAGGCCAAGGCGGTCGAGTCCGAGAACGGCGTGGTCGACCACGTGCTGGTCACCCTGGCCATCAGCGCCAAGCCCGCCGACATCCCCAACGAGATCACCGTCGACATCAGCGGGCTCACCATCGGCGACGCCATCCGCGTCGGCGACCTGTCCCTGCCGGCCGGGGTGACCTCCGAGGTCGACGCCGACGATCCCGTGGTCACCGCATCGTTCGGCGAGGTGGCCGAGGTCGAGGAGACCGAGGGCGCCGAGGGCGAGGGTGCCGAGGGCGAGCCGGCCGCCGAGGGTGCCGGCGATGCGGCCGAGGCCGCGGGTGGCGACGAGGGCTGACGCCCTCGCCGTCGGACCACGACGTGGCGTTCCGGCGCGCCAACGAGCGGCGGGGCACCCCCGCTGACCTGGTGGTGCTCGGCCTCGGCAACCCCGGGGCCGAGTACGCCCACACCCGCCACAACGTGGGTGCCGATGTGGTCGAGCTCCTCGCCGACCGCCACGGTGGCCGCCTGAAGGCGACGAAGGAGCGGGCGCTCGTGGCCGAGGTCCGCGTCGGCCCCGCTCGCGTCGTGCTGGCGTTCCCGCAGACCTTCTACAACGAGGCGGGCTCGGCGGCCCGGCTGCTGCTCGAGCGCCACGGGGTCGACGATCTCCACCGCCTCGTCGTCGTGCACGACGAGATGGACCTGCCGCCCGGGAAGCTGAAGGTGAAGGTGGGCGGCGGGCTGGCGGGCAACAACGGCCTCAAGTCCATCAAGGCCCACCTGAAGAGCGACGACTTCGTGCGCGTGCGGGTCGGCATCGGCAAGCCGCCCGGTCGCCAGGAGGGCGTCGACCACGTGCTGCGCCGCCCGGGCAAGGCCGAGCGGGCCGAGCTCGACGTGGCGATGCAGGAGGCGGCCGACGCCGTCGAGGCGATCCTCGCCGAGGGCGCCGTCGCCGCCCAGACCCGCTTCAACCAGCGGGGCTGACGCCGGTCCGGTCGTGGCACCTAGGCGCCGAACGGCCCCCGTCGGGAGCCCTTGGTGGTGAAGGCCTGGCCGAGCTCGATCTGGGCGAAGGGCGCGGGGAGCGGCGCCTGGGTGGCGTAGCGGTAGAGGGCGAGCTGGAAGACCGCCGACATCGCGGAGGACCAGCAGGCCACGGCGATCAGCCAGAGGACCCCGATCACGAGCGTGACGCCGATGCCCAGCGCGGTGCCCGTGCCGATCCCCAGGGCGATGACGACGAACGCCGGGATGCACAGCGCGAACGAGAGCAGGCCGATCCCGGCGTTCACGATCAGGTTCTCCCCCCACGTCTGCTTCAGCATCGCCGTGGAGCGCCGGATGGCCTCGCCGACGCCGACCCCCTCGAACACGAGCGTGGGGAGGACCAGGAAGGTCACGACGGCCCAGGCCATGCCCACGAACCCCACCACCACCCGGCCGACGAGGCCCGAGCGCTCCTGGATGGAGCGGAGGATCACCGAGACGGTGGCCGACACGACCGCCCACGGCACGATGCGCCCGGCGCAGGCCCCGGCGCCGGCGAGGGCCGACGCCAGGGTGGGGTTGCCGCCCCGCATGCGCTCGTCGGCGCCGCACAGCAGGGCGGTCTTGAAGAAGATCGTCACGTAGGCCAGGACGAGGTACACGGCGAACACGAGGGCGTAGGCCGCGAGGCTCGGCTGGAGGGTGGTCTCGCCGCCGACATCGGACACCTTCGACGTGAGCAGCGCCGGGACCAGGAACGTGGCCGCGATCGCGATCGACGCGATCCCCGAGATCAGGGGGAGCGCCATCAGCTCCTTGTCCTCGCGCACCACCGCCCACGACGCGCCCGCCAGCGCCTTCGATCGCTCCCAGCGCCCCATGCTCCCGCCTCCTCGGCTCGACGACGGCCACCAGTCTGCCGTCGGGTGCCGGGCCCGGTGGGCCACCCGGTACCGTGAGATCCCCACTCGCCCCCCGGCCCCCGCCGGGTGGGGCGCCCGCTCGCGCGTCGCCCGCCTGCCCCGAAGGATCTCGATGGCCCTCACCGACCTGCCCCCGCTGCTGCGCGACGAGCCGGCGATGCTGCAGGTGCTGGGCCGCAACGCCGCCGTGCTGGCGGTGCCCGAGCCCGCCCGGCCGCTCGCCCTCGCCGGGCTGGCGACCGTGGGCAGCCGCCGGCCGATCCTCGTGGCCGTCCCCACCACCGCCGAGGCCGAGCGGCTGGTCAACGATCTCGTCACCTACCTCGGCCCCGACGCCGCCGAGCTGTTCCCGGCGTGGGAGACGCTGCCCTTCGAGCGGGTGAGCCCCGGGATCGAGACCATGGGCCGGCGGGTGCGCACCCTCTGGCGCCTGCGGGGCGGGGTGGACGACCGCCCGGCGGTCGTGGTGGCGCCGGTGCGCGCCCTGGTGCAGCGGCTCGGGCCCCACGTCGACGACGCCGCCCCGCTCGAGGTGCGTCCGGGCGAGCAGCGCGACCAGGCCGAGCTGGTGGCCTGGCTCGGCGCCAACGGCTATCGGCGCGAGGGCCAGGTGGAGCACCGGGGCGAGTTCGCCGTGCGCGGCTCGATCGTCGACGTGTTCGGCTCGACGGCCGAGGTCCCGGTCCGCATCGACCTGTGGGGCGACGAGGTCGATCGCCTCACGACCTTCTCGGTCGCCGACCAGCGCTCCACCGGCGATCTGGAGGTCGTGCAGGTGTTCCCGTGCCGGGAGCTGCTGCCCACCGCCGACGTCCGGGCTCGCGCCGAGCAGCTGATCGCCGCCGAGCCCTGGGGCCGCGAGCAGTGGGAGCGCCTCGCCGAGGGCCAGCTCTTCGACGGGATGGAGAGCTGGCTGCCCTGGCTGGTCGACGAGCCGCGCACGATCGCCGACCTGCTGCCCGACGGCTCGCAGGTCGTGGTGGTGGAGCCGCGGCGCCTGCGCGACCGCGCCGCCGACCTGCTGGCCGAGGAGCTCGACCTCGCCACCACCCTCGCCCGGACGTGGGAGGTGGGGGAGGGGCGGAGCTTCCCGCAGCTCCACAGCAGCTTCGAGGACCTCTTCGCCGGATCGAGCCTGCCGGTCTGGACCATGACCGTCGCGCCCGAGGGCCCCGACGTCGCCACGGTGGCCGCCACCGGGTGGAACCCGGTCGTGGGCGACGGGGAGGGCTTGACCCACCAGCTCCGCCAGCTGCTCGACGACGGGTACCGGATCGTGGTGGCGGCCGACGGCGAGGGGAGCGCGGTGCGCCTCGGCGACCTGCTGCGCGACCGCGGGCTGCACCTCGACGTGCAGGTGGGCGCCCTCGATCGGGGGTGCGTGCTCACCGGCGTCAAGCTGGCCGTGCTCGCCGAGCCCGACGTGACCGGCCGGCGGCGCGCCCATCGGGCCCCGCGCCCCCGCAAGCGCGACACCGCCGGCTTCTTCGACGGCCTCAAGCCCGGCGACCACGTCGTGCACCACCAGCACGGCGTCGGGCGCTACGGCGGCATGGTCAAGCGGGCGATCGGCGGCGTCGAGCGCGACTACCTGCTGCTCGAGTACAAGGGCGACGACAAGCTCTACGTCCCCTCCGACCAGATCGACGCCGTCCGCCACTACACCGGCGGCGACAGCCCGACGCTCTCGAAGCTCGGCGGCGGCGACTGGACCAAGACCAAGGCCCGCGTGAAGGCCGAGGTGCAGGCGGTGGCCCAGGAGCTGGTGGTCCTGTACCAGAAGCGCCTGCACTCGCCCGGCCACGCCTTCCCCGTCGACACGCCGTGGCAGCGCGAGCTCGAGGACGCGTTCCCGTACCGCGAGACGCCTGACCAGGCCAAGGCCATCGACGAGGTCAAGGCCGACATGGAGTCCGAGGTGCCCATGGACCGGCTGGTCTGCGGCGATGTCGGGTTCGGCAAGACCGAGGTGGCGGTCCGGGCCGCGTTCAAGGCCATCCAAGACGGCAAGCAGGTGGCCATCCTCGTGCCCACCACGCTGCTGGCCACCCAGCACTTCCAGACGTTCTCCGAGCGGTTCTCCGGGTTCCCCGTCCGCGTCGAGGTGCTGTCGCGCTTCTTGACCGCCGGGCAGGCCAAGGAGGTCGCCAAGGGCGTGCAGGCCGGCGAGGTCGACTGCGTGATCGGCACCCACCGCCTCCTCTCCGAGGACATCCGCTTCAAGGACCTCGGCCTGCTCGTGGTCGACGAGGAGCAGCGCTTCGGCGTGACCCACAAGGAGCAGATCAAGCAGCTGTCGAGCGACGTCGACGTCCTCACGCTCTCGGCCACGCCCATCCCCCGAACGCTCGAGATGAGCCTGACCGGCATCCGCGACCTGACCCTGCTCAACACGCCGCCCGCCGAGCGCCAGCCGATCCTCACCTACGTCGGCGAGTACGACGACCGGGCCGTGGCCGAGGCCATCCGGCGCGAGCTGCTGCGCGAGGGGCAGGTCTTCTTCGTGCACAACCGGGTGCGCGACATCGAGGACAAGGCCCGGGAGCTCCGCGAGCTCGTGCCCGAGGCCCGCGTCGCCGTCGCCCACGGCCAGATGGACGAGGGCACGCTCGAGAAGGTGGTGCTCGACTTCTGGGAGGGCGAGTTCGACGTGCTGGTGTGCACGACGATCATCGANNNNATCGACATGCCCACGGTCAACACCCTCGTGGTCGACCGGGCCGACCGCCTCGGGCTGGGCCAGCTCCACCAGCTGCGGGGCCGAGTCGGGCGCAGCGGCCAGCGCGCCTACGCCTACCTCTTCCACCCCCGCGACGTGTCGCTCACCGAGGACGCCTACGAGCGGCTCAAGACGATCGGCGAGGCCACCGAGCTGGGCTCGGGCTTCCGCATCGCCATGCGCGACCTCGAGATCCGCGGCGCCGGCACCCTGCTCGGCACCGGCCAGAGCGGCCACATCGCCGCGGTCGGCTACGACCTCTACGTGCAGATGGTGCACGAGGCGGTGCAGGAGCTGAAGGGCGAGCCGGTGCGCGAGCCGGCCGAGATCAAGCTCGACCTCCCGGTCGACGCCCACCTCGCCGAGGCGTACGTGCCCAAGGAGGAGCTCCGCTTGGAGGCCTATCGCCGCCTCGCCGAGGTCACCAGCCCGGCCGAGGTCGACGACATCCGCGCCGAGTGGGAGGACCGCTACGGGCCGGTGCCCGAGGAGGCGGTGCGCCTCCTCGACGTCGCCCGCCTGCGCGCCGAAGCCCATCGGCTGGGCGTGCGGGAGATCAACGTCACCAAGGGCCCGGCGTTCGGAGGGCCGGCCTGGACGGCGCGGGTCTCGCCGATCGTGCTGAAGGCCAGCCAGCAGATCCGGCTCGCCCGCCTCTTCAAGGGGGCGGTGTACAAGGAGGGCGTCGAGCAGCTCCAGCTGCCCATCCCCAAGACGCCCGACCTCGCCGGCACCCTCGCCCAGTTCCTCCGCGACCTCGTCCCCCCGGCCGGCTAGCTCGCCCGGCTCCAGCCGCAGCGGGGCGCGCGATGGTCGACCTCGGGTCGATCGACCACCGTGGGGGTGGGCCATCGACCCCGGATCGGGGTCGTGGCGAGCGAACCCGGGGGTCACCGCTCGGTCAGCGGGCGAGCGCACGCGCGACCGTCTCGCAGATGCGTGCATCGGACATCGCCGACGTGAAGCGCAGCACCGACCAGCCGAGCAGCACCAGCTCGTTCGCCCGGACGCGATCGGCGTCGAACGCGGCTCGTGGCGCGTGGAACCGCCAGCCGTCGGCCTCGATCGCGAGGAGCAGGCGCGGGTAGGCGAGATCGATGAAGGCCCGCCGACCGTCCGGGCGCACGACCGGGTGCTGGCGTTCGGGCAACGGGATGCCCGCTCGGGCGAGCGCGGCCAGGATCCGCGACTCGAGGGCCGATCGCCCGGGGTCGTAGCCCTCGCAGCGCAGCGACAGCGCCTCGATCAGCGAGCGCGGCGTCCGCCGGCCCCGCCCGGAGAGCTCGACGACGCGCGCGGCGATCTGCTCCGGTGCGACCCGGTGGTCGCGCAGGGCGGCATCGACGAGGGCCCCCATCGTCGCGGCGTCCTGCGTCGGGGCGAGGTCGATGAGGGTGCGCACCGCCGACGTCAGCGGCAGCGGACCGACCTGGACGAGATCGACCGGATCGAGGGTGGTCGGCCGATGGACCTCGACCCCGGCGAGGCGCACGCGGCGCCGGTCGACCACGGCCAGCTGGATCGGGCCCGACCGCTCGACCAGGCCGAGGCCGCGCGCCGCCGACCGGATGCAGAGCGCGGCGCCCGGCCCGGCGGCGAGGACGGCGCCCAGCGCCCGCTGCTCCCACGAGCTCGCGACGGCGCCCACGACGTAGACCCCGGGGCGGAGGCGGTCCCATCGTCCCGTGGCGAGGCGGCCCTCGATGGCCCGATCCGAACCGCCCGCCGCCACGACCTGAGCGCGGGTGACCAGGCCCAGCTGGCGGCGCGCCGTGTCGCGCACCTCGCGTTCGTCCACCGTGGCCGCTCCGTGCCGGGGATGGGTGCGGGGAAGGCAGGGGCGATCCTCGCCCCGACCGTTCGTCGCGGCAACCGCTGCGACCGATCTGGGGCGGTGCGGCTCGACCTCGGGTCGATCGTCCACCGTGGGGGTGGGCCATCGACCCCGGATCGAGGTCGTGCGCCGTCAGGCGATGCGGTCCCAGTAGGAGCCGTCGAGCATCGCCCGCAGGGTGGCCCGGTGGATGATCATGTCGTCGAGGTCCTGGGGCTCGACGGCCTCCCCGAAGAGCACCGCCCGCTCGGTCACCCGGCGCATGATCACGCCGTGGCGCATGGCCGCGTAGGCGAGGTGCCAGCGCAGGTCGCCCACCGGGCGCCCGGTGAGCGCCTCGTAGGTGGCGGCGAGGTCCTGGTGGCGCATGAAGTCGGGCAGGCCGTCGACGCCGAGGTCGGTGGCCAGGTCCTGGAAGAAGAGGTGGAGGTAGGCCATCCACCCGAGGTCGACCTCGGGCGGGGCCACCCCGGCCATCTCCCAGTCGAGGACGGCGACGCACTCGAAGTCGGCGAACATCATGTTGCCGATGCGTGCGTCGCCCCACGACAGCGAGTCGGGGCCGACGTCGGTGGGCAGCTCGGCCCGGAGCCAGGCGAAGCACTCGTCGAGCAGCGGCGAACGACGGTCTCCCACGACCCACTCGTGGTAGCCCTCCCACCAGGCGAGGTGGCGCTCGAGGGCCGTGGCGCCGGTCGTGTCGAACTGGAGCGACGACAGGTCGTGGGTCTCGGCGGTGATCGAGTGGACGCCCGCCAGGGCGCGGACCGCCGAGTCCTGCAGCGTCGCCCGCTGCTCGGGGCTGGCGGCGTCGACCCAGCAGTCGCCGAAGGTGTACGGCAGCACGTCGGGCGGGACGATGCCGTCGATGCGGGCCATCACGAAGAACGGGGCACCGATGAACGACCGGTCGCCCTCGTACCAGAGCGTCTCGGGGATCGGCACGCTGGTGGCCTCGGCCACCAGCGACATCACGTCGAACTGCTGGGCCAGCTCGTAGCTGGGGAAGACCGGGACCTTGTCCATCTCGGGCTCGATGCGGGCGACGCAGCGCTCCTGGCGGCGCTCCCCGTCGACCGTCCACGCCGCGTCGAAGAGGATGGTCTCCGACGACATGCCGTTGCCCTCGGGGGTGACGACGCCGCCCACCGCGGGGTCGGCGCCGGGCGGCAGCACGGTCGCCATCCAGGCTTCGATGCGGCGGCCCAGCTCCTCGGGGTCGCGGGTGGAGGTGGTGATCTTGTCGGTCGACAGCTCGGCGGCGCCGCCCAGCTTGGCGGTCGGTTCGGTCCCCATGGAACGGGTTCTAGCCCGATTCCCCCGGCACCGCTGGGAGCGGCTGCCGATTGCGGCACGGGGCGGCGGACGTAGCATCCTGTCCCCGTGGAACGCCGTCGCCGCCTCGTCCGCCTCGCCGCCGCTGCCGCGGTCGCCCTCGTGGTGGCCGGCGGGGCCAGCGCCTGCGACAGCGGCCCGCTCGCCTCGCCCGCCGCGGAGGTCGGTGACCGGACGGTCGAGCGTCGCGACCTCCTCGACCAGATCGCCCTCCAGGAGGACGTGCTGCGCAAGCAGGCGAAGGCGCAGGACGCCACCGACGAGCAGCTCGACAGCGTGCTCGGCCAGTTCACCGGAGCCGGTGCCGACACCATCCCCACGACCACCACGTCGCAGGCGCTCACGACGCTCGTCCAGCTCGAGATCCTGCGCGAGGCCGTGGCCCAGGGTGGCGGCGAGGTGACCGACGAGATGCGCGCCACCGCCCGCGATTCGGTCATCCAGTCGCTCCAGCAGCAGGGCGTCGACACCGACTCGGTCCCCAAGGCCTACCTCGACCAGCAGGCCGAGCTCTCCGCCACCCAGACCGCCCTGCGCGATGTCATCGACGTCTCCGACGAGGAGGTCCAGGCCGCCTACGACGCCCAGGTCGACGACTACGCCCAGATCTGCGTCAGCGTGATCGTCACCGCCGACGAGGCCGCGGCGGCCGCCGCCCGGGACCGGATCCTCGGCGGCGAGGCCTTCGCCGACGTGGCCCAGGAGGTCAGCACCGACCAGGCGACGGCGGCCGCGGGCGGCGCGGCGGGCTGCGCGGCCACCGCCGACGTGGTCCCCTCCTTCGGCGACGCGGTGCGCGACGCCGAGGTCGACGTGCCGCTCGAGCCGTACGAGTCGACCGGCGGCTGGCTGGTGACGGCCGTGACGAGCCGCACCGTCCCGACCCTCGACGAGCTGCGCGCCGAGCTCACCCCCGACCTCCAGTCGCAGAAGGTCGGCGAGGTCGTCCAGCCGATCGTCGAGGCCACCACGATCGATCCGCGGTACGGCACCTGGGACGCCACGACCGCCTCGGTGGTCGCCCCGGCCGGCTCCTGACGTGGGGCGGATCGTCGTCGTCGGGCTGGGGCCGGGCGATGCCGCCCTGCTCACCGAGGGCGCTCGGGCCGCCATCGACCGAGTGCTGCCGGCGGCGCGGTTCCTCCGCACCGCCCGCCACCCCTCGGCGCCGGTCCTCGGCGACGTGGCCTCGTTCGACCACCGCTACGAGGCGGCCGACACCTTCGACGAGGTCTACCGCGGGATCGTCGACGACCTGATCGCCGCAGCAGGCGAGCACGACGAGGTGCTCTACGCGGTGCCGGGCTCGCCGCGGGTCCTCGAGCGCACGGTCGACCTGCTCTGCGAGGCCGCCGACGCCGGCCGGGCGGAGGTCGAGGTGCTGCCGGCCCTGTCGTTCGTCGATCTGGCCTGGGTGCGCCTCGGCGTCGACCCCTACGAGGAGGGCGTCCGCCTGATCGACGGCCACCGCTTCGAGGTCGCCGCGGCGGGGGAGCGGGGCCCGCTGCTGGTGGCCCACTGCCACAACCGGCGGGTGCTGTCCGACATCAAGCTCGCCGTCGACGAGCCGCCGACGCAGCCCGTCGTGCTCCTCCAGCGACTCGGGCTGCCCGACGAGGCGGTCACGGTGGTGCACTGGGCCGACCTCGATCGCAGCGTCGAGCCCGACCACCTCACGTCGCTGTACATCCCCGAGCTGGCCGAGCCCGTCGCCGGCGAGGTCGCCCGCTTCGTGGAGCTCGTGGCGCGCCTGCGCGCCGAGTGCCCGTGGGACGCCGAGCAGACCCACCGCACCCTCACCCGCCACCTCCTCGAGGAGACCTACGAGGTGCTCGAAGCGCTCGGGCCGGTGGGCGACGGCGGGCCCGACGTGGACACCGAGGCCTACGCGCACCTCGAGGAGGAGCTGGGCGACCTGCTCTTCCAGATCGTGTTCCACACCACGCTCGCCACCGAGGCCGGCGCCTTCGGGCTGGGCGACGTCGCCCGCGGGATCCACGACAAGCTCGTGCACCGCCACCCGCACGTGTTCGGCCTCGTGGAGGTCGACGGCGCCGACGACGTGGTGGCGAACTGGGAGGAGATCAAGAAGGCCGAGAAGGGTCGGACGTCGATCTTCGACGGCCTCCCCGCCGATCTCCCCGCCCTCCTCTACGCGCTGAAGGTGGCCAAGAAGGCGGCCTCGCTCGGGGTGGTCCCGCCGGATCCTGCGCCGGACGCTCCGCTCGGCGAGCGCCTGCTCGCCCTGGTGGCGGCCGCCCGAGCCGTCGACGCCGACGTGGACCCCGAGGCCGAGCTGCGGGCGGCGGCCGCCGCGCTGCGCGACCGGGCCCGGGCCATCGAGGCCGACGCCGGCGGTCGCTGACCGGCGTCGGTTTGGCGCGCACCCCCCGGGTGGGGTGGGCTACCCCGCAGCGGTCGCACGCCCGTCCCCTCCCCCGGGCGCGAGCGGGCGCCCACTAGCTTTTCCCCACCGCACCAGGAGCAGCACCCGCCCATGAGCACCATCGAGAAGGTCATCGGCCGCGAGATCCTCGATTCCCGAGGGAACCCCACCGTGGAGGTCGAGGTGGTCCTCGACTCGGGGGCCCGGGGCCGGGCGGCCGTGCCCTCGGGTGCCTCCACCGGGCAGTTCGAGGCGGTCGAGCTGCGCGACGGCGGCGACCGCTTCGGCGGCAAGGGCGTGAGCATCGCCGTCGCCAACGTGAACGGCGAGATCGACGAGGAGCTCGAGGGCCGCGACGCCCTCGACCAGCGCGAGATCGACCGGGCGCTGCTCGACCTCGACGGCACCGACAACAAGGCCCGCCTCGGCGCCAACGCCATCCTGGGTGCCTCGCTCGCCGTGGCCAAGGCGGCCGCCGACGAGCTCGACATCCCGCTGTACCGCCACGTGGGCGGCACCAACGCCCACGTGCTGCCGGTGCCGATGATGAACGTGCTCAACGGGGGCGCCCACGCCGACAACAACGTGGACTTCCAGGAGTTCATGGTGATGCCGGTCGGCGCCGCCAGCTTCTCCGAGGCGCTGCGCTGGGGCACCGAGACCTACCACGTGCTCAAGGCGGTGCTCCACGACAAGGGCCTGTCCACGGCCGTGGGCGACGAGGGCGGCTTCGCCCCCGACCTCGAGGACAACGAGGCGCCCCTCAAGCTCCTGCTCGAGGCCATCGAGAAGGCCGGGTTCGCCCCGGGCGACGACATCGCCATCGCCCTCGACCCGGCCACCAGCGAGGTGTTCCGCGACGGCGCCTACGTCCTCGAGGGCGAGGGCCGCACCCTGTCGTCGGCCGAGCTCGCCGACTACTGGGCCGACCTCTGCGCCCGCTACCCGATCGTGTCGATCGAGGACGGCATGGCCGAGGAGGACTGGGACGGTTGGGGCGTGCTCACCCAGAAGGTCGGCGACCGGGTCCAGCTCGTGGGCGACGACCTGTTCGTCACCAACTCCGCCCGCCTGGCCACCGGCATCGAGCGGGGTGTGGCCAACTCGATCCTCGTCAAGGTCAACCAGATCGGCTCGCTCACCGAGACGAGCGACGCGGTCGCCCTCGCCACCCGCAACCGCTACACGGCGGTGATGTCGCACCGCTCGGGCGAGAC
>JAGQSL010000200.1 GCA_020439525.1 Acidimicrobiales bacterium
GGCGACCACCCGCCGAACCCGGCCGAGGCGGCCGAAGCGGCGGGCCGAGGCCGCCGCCCGCCCCGCGCCCCGGCCGCGCAGGCGCGCGGCCAGGCGGCCCAGCTCGGGGCTGCCCTTCGCCTGGACCACCAGGTCGCGGGCTTGGGCGAGGACCTCCTCGGGGTGAGCGAGCGCGGCGACCAGGCGATGGCTGCGCACGGCGACGAACGCCGGTGCGCCGACGCCGAGCACCGCGAAGCCCACCGCGACGGCGAGCGGCGCCGGTCCCGTGCCCCAGGCCCAGGTGACCAGCGCCCCGGCGAGCAGGGCGCTGGCGCCCGCCGCGACCGCCACCCCGTCGACGAGGAGCCGCACGGCGCGCCCGGCGACCGTGAGGCGGCTCGGCTCGGCTCGCGACAGCTCGGCGCGGACGACGGCCAGGTCGTCGCCGTCCGCCTCGGGTGGAGCGACCTCCCGGCCGGTGGCCGGGTCGAGGCCGTCGGGACCGCGCGTAGGTGGCGCCGGGCCGTCGGGCTCGGGGGGCGGGGCGCCCTCGTCGGGCCCGGTCACGGGCGTCCTCGACCGAGCACGTAGCAGGCGATCGCGGCCGCGGCGCCCACGTTGAGCGAGTCGACCCCGCCGTGGAGGGGGATCCGGACCCGGCGATCGACCTGGTCGAGCGTCGCCTCGGTGAGGCCGGGGCCCTCGGCGCCCAGCACGAGCGCCACCCGCTCCCCCGGGTCGAGGGCGACGTCGTCGATGCGCTCGGCACTCGGATCGGGGGTGAGGGCGAGGAGCGAGAAGTCGCGCTCGCGCAGCGGAGCCAGGCCCGCCGGGAGCCGATCGGTGCGAGCCCAGGGGAGCGCGAAGACCTCGCCCATCGAGACCCGAGACGCTCGGCGGTACAGGGGATCGCAGCACGACGGGTCGAGCAGGAGGGCGTCGGCGCCCAGGCCCATCGCGGAGCGGGCGATCACCCCGAGGTTCGTCGGGTTGTTCACGTCTTCGAGTACCACCACCCGCCTCGCCCCATCCAGCACGTCGGTCGCCGTGCGCTCGGGGCCTCGGTCGAGCGAGGCGATCAAGCCGCGGTGCATCGCCATGCCGGTGATGCGGAGGACCACCTCGGGGCCGGCGGCGTACACGGGCACCTCGTCGGGCACCGCGGACGGCAGGGGCTGGGCGCGGGTGGCGTCGACGAGGATCGATCGCAGCCGGTACCCGGCGCGCAGGGCCCGCTCGAGCACCAGGTCCCCCTCGGCGATGAAGATGCCGGCCAGGTCGCCCCCGGGGCCCTCGCGCCGGCGGCGCAGTTCGTCGTCGCGCAGGCCGAGGAACTCCTCGATGCGGGGATCGGCGGGATCGTCGACGGCGAAGCGCAGCACGGTCCGAGTCTCCTCCAGCACGGAGCGGCGGCGGGCCTCAGGGCGTCAGAAGGCGCTCGGCCAGTGCCGCGTCGTCGACGACCAGCAGGTCGGTCGCGTCGACGGGAACGCTGCGGGACTCGGTGGCCGAGCCGTCGCGCTCGATGCGCCAGCAGGTCCCACGGGCCTGGAGCCTCGCGTGGAGGGCGGCGGCGTCGGATCCAGATCGGCGCAGGTGCGCCGGGTCGAACTCGACGATCGCCACCAGCGGCCCCGGACGAGCCAGCAGCGCGCTCGCCCCGTCGAGGATCGTCGCTTCGGATCCCTCGGCGTCGACCTTGAGCAAGACGCGGTCCCCCGGGAGGTCGGCGGTGAGCGCGTCGAGGGTCCGGGTCGGCACCTCGACCTCGATGAGGCGGTCACCGTCCTGGAGCGAGCGATCGAGGGACGTGCCGGCGGACCCCGACCAACCGGGGTCGATCCAGAGGGCCTGCACCCCGCCATCGATGTCGGAGGCCAGCACCTGGTGCACCTCGATCGCGTCGCGGTCGGGGTGTCGGGCCACCGAGCGACGCAGGAGCGCCGCCACCCGGGGGTTCGGCTCGACGGCGACCACCCGAGCTCGGCCGTAGTCGGCGTTCAGGAGCATCTCGCCGTAGTTCGCCCCGACGTCCACGACGACGCCCGGCTCCAGCACGGCGGCGGCCCGTCGCCAGAGCTCGATGAGCGCGGGCTGGTGGCCCCGCCCGAGGCCGCGGACGATCTCGGCGCCACGGGCGTCGGCCCGATCGACGTAGATCCTCCGGCCGGTCGCGGCCAGGGGGATCCAGTTCGGGTGCAGCCGTCCGGTGCGGCGCACCACGGCCAGCCGCCGGTGGATCCGCCGAACCGAGGGGTTGCTGCGAAGCATGGCCATCGCCCCTCCCCGAGCCGACGTCGGGTCGAAGGCTACAGTCGCCGAGCACGGGCGTCCGACGACGCGGGAGATCGACCATGGGCCACGTCGCGAACCTCCGGGCTGCAGGTCGACGCGACAAGGTCGTCGACGATCCGCTCCTGAACCGCTGCGGCATCCAGGTGGCGCGCACGGTCGCCGCTCGCGCTCGGCACGCGATCGGTCGCCGCCGTCCGCCGGCTGACGCCGACGTGGCCTCGTGGGTGCGGAGCCTTCGGCGGGAGGGGCTCGTCGTGGTCGAGGACTTCCTGGCCACGGAGGCGTTCGAGGCGGTGCGATCGGCGGCGACCGCCGCCCTCGACGATCCCTCGCTGCCCCGAGACCACGTGGCGCCGGGCGACAACCAGCTCGAGGTGGTGTGGCGCAGCGACCTCGACGAGCGGAGCCGATCGACGCTCGACCAGCTCTGGTGCGAGCCGCGGCTCGCGGCGATCGCCACCGCCGCCGAGCGGGCGTCGATCGCGCCAGGGGCGGGGCGCTGCACCCTCCAACGCCTGGTGCAGCGAGCCGGGTCCGACCACGAGGCCCAGCTCCACGTGGACACCTTCTATCCCACCCACAAGGCCTGGCTGTACCTCACCGACGTCGATCTGGCCGACGGTCCGCTGCGCTACGTCGCCCGGTCGCACCGCCTCGATCCCACCGTGCTGCGGGCCGTCTACCGCGAGAGCGTGGGCCTCAACGGCCCGTCGCGTCGCATCGCCGACGACGAGGTGCGAGCGCGTGGGCTGCGCGAGCGCGTGCTCACCTGCACGGCGAACACGCTCGTGGTGGCGGACACGTCGGGGTACCACGGCCGACACCAAGGCGCACCAGGGGCCGAGCGGGTCGCGCTCCACCTGGAGTGGCGCCTCGATCCCTTCCGGCGCCGCCCGATGCTCGAGGAGGATCGCTCGACCGCGATCACCTGACGAGATCCTTGACCTCCCGTGGGCCTCGTTCTACCTTCTCGGCAACCCATCGTGCCCTCGGCCGGCCCCGCACGGGACCCGGTTGGATTCGCGTCGGCGTCGCCGCTAGGATCGCCCGTCGCCGTGGTGCAGCGCGTGGGCTCTCAGAAGTGGATGATCGAAGCGACGCGCACGTACCTCGGGTGCCCACGCGTGCTGACCACCTGCTGAGGAGCCACGTTGTCCTCTCGTTCCACCATCCGGGACCGCTACTCGTTCGCGAACCTCGACGAGGTCCTGCCCCTGCCCGACCTGATCGCCATCCAGCGCGACTCGTTCGACTGGTTCCTCGAGCAGGGCCTCGCCGACACGTTCCGCGACATCTCGCCGATCAAGGACTTCACCGAGACGCTGCAGCTCGAGCTGGAGTTCGATCCCACCGACGAGGACCTGCGCCCGACGCCGAAGTTCACGGTGGAGGAGT
>JAGQSL010000201.1:0-3749 GCA_020439525.1 Acidimicrobiales bacterium
CCCGGGAGCGACGAAGGTAGCAGGCGCCGGGTGGGCGGCGCGAACCGCATCGGCGGTGTGGCCAGGGCCGACCGCGGGAACCTCCGCACGTGGAGGTGCCCGACGAGCCCGCAGACCGGGGCCGGCGCGAACGCGCCCTCCGGGCGGCACGAGCGACGCTGCGGGTGGCCGCCGCCATCGCCGTCGCTGGCATCGGCGCGCTGGCGGCCGTCGCTGCGTTCGGCCAGGTCCATCAGCCCATCGGGCCGTTCGACACCACCCTCGCCGCCCGGCCGGGCACCTCCGGCACCCAGGTGCAGGTCGCGCCGTTCGGGCGCATCGACGTCGACTCCCACGACGGTCCGCTCGGCCTCGAGCTCACGGTCGACCAGCTCCGGGTGGCCGATGCCGAGGCCATCGCCGAGGACCCCGAGAGCTTCGACCTCGACGAGGACGAGCTGGCCGGCGAGGTGCGCGACGGGGTGACCCGGCTCGCGCAGCGGATCGCCCTGTGTGCGGTGCTGGGCGGCGCCGCCGCCGGGTTCGTCCGTCGCCGCCGGTGGCAGGCGGCGCTCGGCGGGGGTCTCGTCGGCGCCGTCGCGGTCGGCGCGACCATGGGGATGGCCGTGCGCACCTGGGAGCCCGAGTCGCTCGCCCAGCCCCGCTACTCGGGCCTGCTGGCCCGAGCGCCCCAGGCGGTGGGCGACGCCCGCGACGTGATCGACCGCTTCGAGGACTACCGCGCCCAGCTCGCCGGGCTCATCGAGAACGTGGGCACCCTCTACCAGGGCGCGAACGATGCCCGCTCGTTCCGGGCCGACGCCTCGACCGTCCGGGTGCTCCACGTCAGCGACCTCCACCTCAACCCACAGGGCTTCGACCTCATCGACCAGGTGGTCGCCCAGTTCGGCATCGACGTGGTGGTCGACACGGGCGACATCAACGACTGGGGCACCCCGATCGAGGCTCGCTTCGTCGAGCGCATCGGCGACCTCGGCGTCCCCTACGTGTACATCCGCGGCAACCACGACTCGGCGGCCACGGCGCGAGCCGTCGCCGCCCAGCCCAACGCCGTGGTCCTCGACGACGACACGGCCACCGTCGCCGGGCTGACGTTCTGGGGCGAGGGCGACCCCCGGTTCACGCCCGACAAGTCGGCGAAGGGCTCGGGCGACGACGAGCACGAGGTGGCCGAGGAGCAGGCGCCCATCGCGGCGCGCCGGCTCCAAGCTGTCGACCGTGACGTCGACGTGGCGCTGGTCCACGACCCGACCGTGGCCGACGACCTCGGCGGCCTCGTGCCCCTGGTCTTGGCCGGCCACCGCCACCGCGCCGACGAGATCGACCTCGGCGAGGGCACCCGCCTGCTCGTGGAGGGCTCTACCGGCGGAGCCGGCCTCCGCTCGCTGCAGCGCGACGATCCGGTGCCGCTGACCGCCTCGGTCCTCTACTTCGACGCCGACACCGGCGAGCTCCAGGCCCAAGATCGCATCGAGGTCGCCGGGGTCGACCAGGCGGAGGTCCGCATCGAGCGCGAGGTGTTCGACCCGGGCGACGAGGAGACCACGGCAGACCGTCGGGCCGACGACGAGCCGGGCGGTTGAGGGCCCGGGTGGCTACACGACGACCAGCACGCCCGGAAGGTCGAGCGACGCCGGCTCGGGCCAGCCGCGATCGGTGGTGAGCAGCCGAGTCGCCCGCTCCTCGACCGCCGTGGCGACGACCAGCGCGTCGGGGAGCCGCAGGCGCCGGCCGTGGCGCGCCCGGAGCCGAGCGGCGCGCAGGGAGACCTCCGGTGTCAGCTCTCCGACCGCGAACGGGACCTCCGAGAGGTAGCGCTGCAGGTGGGCGAGCGTGGCCTCGCCGGCTCGAGCTGCGCCCACGGCGCACTCGGCCAGCGCGGAGGCGGGCACCACCAGGTCGTCGTAGGCCTCGAACGCCTCGCCGAGCGCGTCGCCGGCGGCGGCGTGGTGGGCGTCGGCCGGATCGAGGTGGGCGATGATCACCCCGGCATCGACGATGGTCAATCCCATTCGTCGCGGAGCCGATCGAGCTCACCGGGCTCCCACACGCCCGGGAGCGAGCCGGCGAACGCCGCGAGCGGGTCGCGCCGCCGCTCGAGCACCACCCGGCCGGGGCCGTCGGACCGGGCGACGAGCGCCTCGCCCACCACGAGTCCTGCCGCCTCGAAGGCACCGCGCGGGATCGTGACCTGGTGCTTCGAGCTGATGCGCGTGGTACCCGCCGGACGCTTCTTGACCGTCGCCACGACAGTCAAGCTATCAGATGAGGGCGCCGGGCCCCAGGAGCACGCGCAGCTCGCCGATCAGCCCGCCACTGGTGTCGACGCAGAACTCCTCGGATAGCCGCAGCTTCTGCTCGCCCAGGTGCAGCACCACCCGCGCCTCGCCGGGGAACCGGGTGAGCACGGCCTTGAGCTCGTCGACCAGGCGGGCGTCGACGCGGTGCGGCGACACCTTCAGGTACAGCGGCGGCGCCCCGTCGGTGATGCCCTCGAACACCTCGACGTCCATGGCGATGAACTTCGGCGTGTCGTCGCGCTTGTCGATGCGGCCCTTGACGATCAGCACCGCGTCGTCGGCGAGCAGGTGGCCGATGTCGGCCATCGTCTTCGGGAACACCATGACCTCGATCGAGGTCTGCAGGTCCTCCAGCGTGAAGACGGCCATNNNNTCGCCCTTCTTCGTCCACTTGCGCTGGAGGCCGTTGACCACGCCGCCCACCACCCGCATGGCGCCCTCGTCGGCCTCCATGACCTCGATGAGGGTGCCGTCGGTCTTGCGCTTGAGCGCCGCCTCGGCGCCCATCAGCGGGTGGTCGCTCACGTAGAGGCCGAGCATCTCCTTCTCGAAGGCCAGCTTCTCCTTCTTCTCGAAGTGCAGCTCGGGGATCGCCACCCGCTCGTCGAACGCCCCTCCCCCGCCGTCGTCGGCCTCCACCTCGAAGAGGCTCATCACGCCCTGGTCGCGCTCCTTGCGCCGAGCGATGGTGGCGTCGACGATCTGCTCGTAGACCGCCAGCAGGCCTCGACGGGGGTGGCCCACCGAGTCGAACCCGCCGGCCTTGATCAGCGACTCGAGCGTCTTCTTGTTGAGCACCGTGGTGTCGACCCGCTCGCAGAAGTCGTAGAAGTCGGCGAAGGGACCGTTGGCCTCGCGCTCGGCGATCAGCTTCTCCACCAGGGCCTCGCCCACGTTGCGCACCGCGGACAGCCCGAACGGGATGACCTCGGTGCCGTCGTCGAGCCGGGCCGGCTCGAAGTCCGAGCTCGACCGGTTCACGTCGGGGGTCATCACCTGGATGCCCATCTGGCGGCACTCGTTCAGGTACACCGCCGCCTTCTCCAGCGAGGTCTTCACGCTGGTGAGCAGGGCGGCCAGGTACTCGATCGGGTGGTGGGCCTTCAGGTACGCGGTCTGGAACGTGACCACGCCGTAGCCGAACGAGTGGCTCTTGTTGAACGCGTAGTTGGCGAAGCCCTCGATGTCGTCGAACAGCGGCGTGCCCAGGTGGCCGTAGCCGGTGGCCTCGCAGCCCTTCACGAACTTGTCGCGCTCCTTGGCCATGAGCTCGGGCTTCTTCTTGCCGCAGGCCTTGCGCAGGTTGTCGGCCTCGGCGAGCGTGAAGCCTGCGAACTTCTGGCTCACCCGCATCACGGACTCCTGGTAGATCATCAGGCCGTACGTGTCGCCGAGCAGCTCCTCGGCGGCGGGATCGAAGTAGTCGACGGGCTTGCGGCCGTTCTTGCG
>JAGQSL010000201.1:3847-4062 GCA_020439525.1 Acidimicrobiales bacterium
CGCATCAGCGACCGCATGGCCCCGCCCTCGAGCTGGAACACGCCGATCGAGTCGCCCCGGCAGAGCATCTCGAGCGTCGTCGGGTCGTCGAGCGAGATGGCATCGATGTCGAGGTCGATGCCGCGGAACCGCTTGATCAGGTCGATGGCATCGGAGATGACATCGAGGTTCCGCAGGCCCAGGAAGTCCATCTTGAGCAGGCCGAGCTCCTCGAC
>JAGQSL010000017.1 GCA_020439525.1 Acidimicrobiales bacterium
CGACGGCGTGGCCCTGGCCAGAAGGGCTGGCGACCGCCTGGTCGCCGCCGGCGCCGGCGAGGTGGTCCTCGTGGGGGCCGCCGAGGCCGTGGCCGACCGCCTCGCCATGGCGACCGTCCCCGACGATCGCCCCGGCACCGGCCCCCTCGCCGGGGTGGCGACCGCTCTGCGCTGGGCGCGAGGGCGGGCACCGGACGCCGTCCTGCTCGTCGCCGCGTGCGACCAACCCGACCTCGATCCGACGCTCCTCGACGAGCTGGTGCGCCGGCTCGGCGGCGGGCTGGCGGTCGGAGCGATCCCCCGCACGGCCGACGGCCGCCGCCACCCGTTCCCCTCGGCCTGGCGCGTCGACGCCGCGGCCGGCGCGATCGAACGCCTCGTGCGCGGCGGTGCCCGGCGCATGCGCGACGCGCTGGAGCTCGCGGTCGTCGAGGTGGAGGCTCGAGCCGCCGCAGTCGCCGACCTCGACGCACCCGCCGACCTGGCCCGGCGCCTCGACCGGAGCACCCCGCCGCCGCCGTAGACTGCTCGGAACCCGACACCCCGTGGAGCATCCGTGGACGTCCCCGAGATCGACATCGCCGAAGCCGCCGCCCGGATCGCCGCCGGCGTGCCCGTGATCGACGTGCGCGAGCCTCACGAGTACCAGGAGGGCCACGTGCCCGGGGCGGCCCTGATCCCCCTCGGCTCGGTGCCCGAGCGGGCCCACGAGGTGCCCACCGGGGGCGAGGTGCTGATTGTGTGCCGATCGGGGGCGCGCAGTCGCAACGCCGCAGGCCACCTCCGCACCCTCGGCATCGAGGCGGTGAACGTGGGTGGCGGGACGCTCGCCTGGATCGAGGCGGGCCACCGGGTGGTGGCCGGCGACGAGCCCGGCGCCTGAGGTGGCCTTCGAGCGGAGCCAGGGCGCCGACCAGGCGGCCGACCCAGCGGGCCTCGTCGACGACGACGCCTCGTTTCGCTCGATCGTCGACCAGCTGTGCCAGGTCGACGCGTTCGCCGTCGACACCGAGTTCCACCGGGAGCGCACCTACTACCCGCAGCTGGCCCTGATCCAGCTGGCGTGGGACGACCAGATCGCCCTCGTCGACCCGCTCGCGGTCGACCTCGCTCCCTTCGCCGAGGCGCTGCAGGGGCCCGCCACCGTGGTCATGCACGCCGCCAGCCAAGACCTCGAGGTGCTCGACCTGGCGTGCGGGGTCCTGCCGCGCGACCTGTTCGACACCCAGCTCGCCGCCGGGTTCGTGGGTCACTCGCTTCCCAGCCTGGCGACGCTCGTCGAGCGCTTCGTAGGGATCCACCTGCCCAAGGGCGATCGGCTGACCGACTGGCTGCGCCGGCCCCTCGGGGTCGACCAGTGCCGGTACGCGGCCTCCGACGTGGAGCACCTCCTGCACCTGCGCGAGGTGCTCACCGGGCTCCTCGAAGAGCGTGGCCGCCTCGGCTGGGCGCTCGCCGAGTGCGAGGCGCTCCGGGCCCGAGGCCGGGTGGTGCGGGCCCCGGAGGACGCCTGGCTGCGGATCAAGGAGGCCCGCCAGCTGCGGGGGGAGGTGGCCGCCGTCGCCCGGGCCGTCGCGGCGTGGCGCGAGCAGCGCGCCGCCGAGCTCGACCAGCCCGTCCGCTTCGTGCTGTCCGATCTCGCGGTCGTGGGCGTGGCCCAGCGGCGCCCGAAGACGACCGACGAGCTGCGGAAGGTGCGGGGCCTCGACGACCGCCACGCCCGAGGCAAGGTGGGCGAGGCGATCATCGCCGCGGTCGATGCCGCCCGCGGGACCACCGTGGCGCGCCCGGAGGGCCCCGCCTACGACCTCGACCGGAGGCTGCGGCCCGCCGTGTCGCTCGTGTCGGCGTGGGTGAGCCAGCTCACCCGCGACCTCGAGATCGAGACGTCGCTGGTGGCCACCCGAGCCGACATCGAGTCGCTGCTCGCCGGCGATCCCACGAGCCGCCTGGCCAGCGGCTGGCGGGCCGACCTCGTGGGCGAGCGCATCCGCGAGCTCGTGTCCGGCGAGGCCGCGCTGGCGTTCGATCCCTCGGGCAGCCTCGTGCTCGAGGACCGCAGCAGGTGAGCCAGCCGGTGGATGCGGCACCGGTGGTCGCAGTGGGTACACTCGCTCTCCGGATCGCATCACCACTCGGGGAGCTGGGCCCATGAAAAAGGGTCGTCATCGCCGCTACGAAGAAGCCCGCTCGCTGAAGCGGTCGTCCGAGCCGTCGTTCAACGAGCTGATCGATCGTGCCGACGAGCGGTCCTGCCCCGAGTGCGGTGCCGATCCGGGCCACGATCACGCGTCGTGGTGCATGGCGATGGTCGACGACCTCGCCGAGGCCGACGACTGGGCCTGACGCCCGCCGCCGCTCACCCCCTCCCGTCTCCCCGAGTCCCAGGAAGCCCTCACCGTGTCCTTCGTCGCGCTCCGCAACGTCGCGCTGGTCGCGCACGTCGACCACGGCAAGACCACCTTGGTCGACGCCCTCTTGCGCTCCACCGGCGTCTTCGCCGCCCACCAGGCGGTCGTCGACCGGGTGATGGACTCCAACGACCAGGAGCGCGAGCGAGGCATCACCATCCTCGCCAAGGCGGCGTCGGTCCAGTGGGGCGACACCAAGATCAACCTGGTCGACACCCCCGGCCNNGACTTCGGCGGCGAGGTCGAGCGGGCGCTCGCGCTGGTCGACGGCGTCGTGCTGCTGGTGGACGCGGCGGAGGGGCCGCTGCCCCAGACCCGCTACGTGCTGTCGAAGGCGCTGGCGGCCGGGTTGCCCTGCGTGCTCGTGATCAACAAGGTCGACCGGAGCGATGCCCGGCCCGACGAGGTGGTCGACGAGGTCTACGAGCTGTTCATGGACCTCGGCGCCAGCGACGAGGACATCGAGTTCCCGATCATCTCCGCCATCGCCCGAGACGGCCAGGCGGTGCAGGGGATCGGGATGCCCGCCGAGGGCGATGACCTCACGCCGCTGCTCGAGGCCATCGTGACGACCATCCCCGCGCCCGACGTGGATCCCGACGGGCCCCTCCAGGCCATCGTCACGAACCTCGACGCCTCGGACTACCTCGGTCGCCTCGCCGTCGGCCGAGTGGTGCGGGGCACGATCCGCAAGGGCGATCGCGTCGCCCTGCTCGACGAGGAGGTCGCCGAGGGCTCCCGGCCCGTGGAGCGCAAGCTGTCGGGGCTGCTGGGCTTCGAGGGCATCGGACGCGTCGAGGTCGACGAGCGGGTGGCCGGCGACCTGTTCGTCGTGGCCGGCTTCCCCGAGGTCGAGATCGGCGACACCCTGGCCGACCCGGCCACGCCCGAGGCGCTGACCCGCCTCAGCGTCGACGAGCCGGTGCTGCGGATGACCTTCGGGGTCAACACCTCGCCCCTGGCCGGCAAGGAGGGGAAGTACCTCACGTCGCGCCACCTCCGCGAGCGCCTCGAGCGCGAGGTGCTGGGCAACGTGTCCATCCGCCTCGAGGACACGGACTCGCCGGACGTGATCGAGGTCGCCGGTCGCGGCGAGCTGCAGCTGGCCGTGCTGATCGAGACGATGCGTCGCGAAGGCTACGAGCTGCAGGTGAGCCGGCCGGAGGTGATCGTCAAGGACATCGACGGCAAGCGCCACGAGCCGCTCGAGCGCGG
>JAGQSL010000202.1 GCA_020439525.1 Acidimicrobiales bacterium
TGGTGATCGCCAGCCGCAAGGCCGACGCCTGCGAGCGCGCGGTGCGGGAGATCGAGGCGGCCGGGGGACGGGCGCTGGCCGTGCCCACCCACACCGGCGACCTCGACCAGATCGCGGCCCTCGCCGAGCGGACCGCCAGCGAGCTGGGCCGCATCGACATCGTGGTCAACAACGCCGCCAACGCCCTGACGCAGCCGATCGGCGAGATCACCCCCGAGGCGTGGCAGAAGTCGATCGACTCGAACGTGCGGGGCGCCCTGTTCCTCGTGCAGGCGGCGCTCCCCCACCTCGAGGCCTCGCCCCACGCCGCAGTGGTCAACCTGGTGAGCGTCGGCATCTTCACCAGCGGCCAGGGCGTCGCCATCTACATCGCCGGCAAGGCGGCGCTCCTGTCGCTCACCCGATCGATGGCCGCCGAGCTCTGCCCGAAGGGCATCCGGGTCAACGCGCTCGCGCCCGGGATCACCGACACCGACATGATGGGCAACAACCCGCCCGAGGTGCAGCAGTACCTGCTCGCCGGTCAGCCGATGGGCCGCATGGGCCGACCCGACGAGCTGGTGCCCGCCGCCCTGTTCCTGGCCAGCGATGCGAGCAGCTTCATGACCGGCGCCTGCCTCACCGTCGACGGCGGCCAGACCATGCCCTGATCCGGGCGCGAGCGCCAGCGCTCACGCCAGGAGCGCGGCGACGTCGATGCGCGCCGAGCCCAGCACGTCGATGATGCGTCGCCGGTCCCGGCACTCTCGGGCCGCAACGACGCGGTTGGCCAGGTGCAGCGGCGACCACGGGTCGGCCAGCACGCGCCCCAACCGACGGGCTGCGAGGTCCCGCTCGGCGATGAGCGTGGCTCGCTCCCGCTCGGGCCGTGCGACCAGTGCCTCGCTGAAGTCCCAGGCCTCGCTCCGGGCCGATCCGATGCCCAGGCGGAGGATCGCCTCGTCGAACCCGAGGCCCAGGCGGTCGAGCCTCGCCATCCACGGCGAGACCTCCCCCATCGCCGCCTGCAGCTCGTCGAGGAGCGCGAAGAGCACGAGGTTCACCCGGTCGAAGTCGGCTCGCAGCGAGGCGTGGTCGACCGGCGTGCACACGGCCGCGGCGGCCACGCCGAGGTCGAGGTTGATGTGGGCGTTCATCCCGAGGAGCAGGTGCTCGCCGATCGAGCAGCGCCGTCGCTCCGCGGCGTCGAACGCGAGCGCCCATGCGAGCGGAGCCGGCGCTCCGTTGCGGTGCGCGTCGTAGGCGTCCAGGTAGAGGCCGGCGAAGACGCAGACCAGGCGACGGACCCGCTCGGGGGCGTCGAACACGCCGGCTTCGATGCCCTCGCCCACCGTGAGGGTGACCGTGCGGTACATGGCGGGGAAGATCCCGAGGGCCGAGCCCGCCTCGCTGCTCGCGGCCACGATCGCCGTCAGGTCCGAGACGACGCGGTCGAAGCTCCGGTCGTCCGACGCCGATCTCGCCGCCGGCGCGTTCATGCGAAGGGCTGGTTGCCGTAGCGGTCGAGGTGCACCACCTCGCCGATCGGGCGCCGGGTGGTGGGCCCGTAGCGGCCCTTCGCCCAGCCGATCGGGATGATGCACGCCGGCGTCATCGCTCGGGGGAGGCCGAGGATCTTGCGGGCCCGGGGCACCCACCAGATCGGAAGGGTCTGGAGGCTGGCGCCGAGGCCGACCGCCCGGCAGCCGAGGAGGAGGTTCTGCACCGCCGGGTACACCGAGCCGTAGAACGACGAGACCGAGATCTGCGGGTGGCCGGTGGGGCGGTGCTTGAGGTTCCGTCGGTAGCACGGGATCACGAACACCGGCAGCTGCTCGAAGTGCTCGGCCTGCCACTGGCCGGGCCGCATCCCCCGCAGCACCGACGGGTCGGGGTCGCGGGCCGCCTGGCGCTCCACGATGGGGTTGAAGAGCCGGTACAGGCGTCGGTAGAGCTTCGCGAGCTCGGCCTTCTGGGCCGGATCCTCCACCACCACGTAGCACCAGTCCTGCGTGTTGGAGCTGGTCGGCGCCTTGAGCGACAGCTCGAGGAGGGGCAGCAGGACGTCGTGGCCCACCGGCTCGAGGTGCAGGCGGCGCACGGCCCGCTGGGTGCGCATCGCCTCCTCCATCGGCATGCCGAGCCGGGCCAGCGCCTCGGCCGGATCGGGCGGGGTGAACGGGGCGTCGGTCGAGGTGGCGGCCATGGCCGCACGGTACGCCGGACGGGGGATGCCCGCCCCCACCCCGCGGCGCGCGCGACGCTGTGAGCCGTGCGCTGCGCCAAATCCCCTTGCCGGGCCGAGGCTCCGGTCGGCAGGGTGCTCGTCCCGGAACCCCCCTGCTGACGGTCCGAGAGGAGGACGCGTGCGCTCGACCCTGTTGCTCAACGCCAGCTTCGAGCCGCTCTGCATCATCTCGGCCCGACGCGCCCTGGTGCTCGTGCTGGCCGACAAGGCCGACGTGATCACCGAGTCCACCGACGCCTTTCGCTCGGCGCGGGTCACGGTGGCGGCCCCCTCGGTGATCCGGCTCCGCTACTACGTGAAGGTGCCGTACCGGGCCGCGCTGCCGCTCAACCGCCGCAACCTCTCGGGGCGCGACGGCGGGCGCTGCCAGTACTGCGGCGACCGCGGGTCCACCATCGACCACGTCGTGCCCCGCTCCCGTGGCGGCGGCCACGAGTGGACCAACGTCGTGCTCGCCTGCCTCCCCTGCAACTCCCGCAAGGGCGACCGGCTGCTCGCCGAGCTCGGCTGGGCCCTGCGCACCACGCCCAGCGCCCCGGCCGCGTGGACGTGGCTGGTGATCGGCGTCGCCCGCCTCGACCCCGATTGGGAGCCGTGGATCCCCGCGGTGGCCGTGGCCTCGGCCCCCGCCCCGGTCGCCGTCACGGCCTGACCACCGACCCCGCCAGCGGGCGAGGTGCGGACGCCGGCGGAAGGTTCGGGCGATCGTGCTCGCCAGGCGGAGGAGATCGCCCGAACCTGGCGCCGACCGGCGAGAGCACCGGCCAGCCGGCGCTCGCTCGGCTGATCAGCTGACGCGGAGGGTGTCCTCGACGTCGCCGAGCGCCGACATGATGGCGTCGAGGTCCTCGTCGGCCGCGTTCACCGCGATCACGTGGAAGCGCTGGCCGGCGCCGTCCTCGGCCTCGAACAGCAGGTCGACCTCGGTGTGGGTGTCGTCGGTGGCGAACGCGTACCCGATGGCCGGGTAGTCGCCGATGTCGTCGCTCTCGGGACCGCCGATGATCTCGAAGCCGTTCTTGTCGGCGACGCCCGCGGCGTACTCGTCGGCCCGGTCCTCGAGCGACTGCGACGGATCCTCGTCGTAGACGACGTACACGCCGATGGTGTTGCCGTTGGCGTCGGTCATCTCGATGGGGAAGCCGGGCGCCGCGGTGAACCCCTCGGGCACCTGGATCTGGATCAGGTCGTCGCCAGCAATGTCGCCTGCGGCGATCTGCTCCTCGTCGTCCGACACCGGGTTGTCGTCCCCGGTCGACGAGCCGCTGATGTCGTTCTCGACGCCGTCGATCTCGAGCGCGTCGGCCAGCTCGCCCACGGCCTCGTACCACTGGTCCCTCGCCTCGGCTTCGCGGTCGAGCTGGTCGTTGTAGGCGGGGATGTCCTCGATCTCCAGGTAGCCATCGAGGACGTCGATGAAGCCGCCGTTCGCGGTGAGGACGGCGTTCACCTCCTTCGAGAGGTCGTCGGGCAGCTCCAGGGCCCGCAGCTCGCCGTCGAAGTCGTAGAGCGCCTGGCGCAGGTCGCGCGTGCTGTCGATGCCGCTCTGGAGGTCGTTGTCCGCGGCGAAGCCGTCCCGGACGGCGATCTCGTCGTCGATCGCCTGGTCGGCCGTCTCGAGCAGGTCCTGCACATCCGCACCGATGGCCTCGAGGTCGGGCCCGGTCTCGGTGGTCGTCGTCTCGGCCGCCGTGGTCGTGGTCGCCGCCTTCTCGTCGCCCCCGCTGCTGCTGCACCCCGCGAGCAGTGCGGCGAGCGTCGCCGCCGAGACCGCCAGCGTCGCCGCGCGTCGACCCACCATCACCGTTCCCTCCCTCGTCGCGCCCACGGCGGGCGAGACCGGTGCGGACGGTACTCCAGCGCCGCCGCGGCGGAGCCATCCGAACCCCGCAGAAACCCCGCTCCGCGCCTGGTCAGACCGCTGCAGGCTCGCGCCGGAGGTCGAGGCCCTCGAACGCGCCCGACCGGCGCCAGGCGTCGATGAAGGAGAAGAACGCCACCGGCCCGCCGGGGTACCCGCTGAACATGCCGCCACGTCGATCGTCGGGCTGGCCCTCGTTGTTGTAGTAGCCGGGGGTGCAGTCGGCGAGGAACTGCGGCTGGCCACCACTGCCCAGCAGGTCGATCCACGCCTGCTCGGCCTCGGCGGTGGCCTCGACCTCGACGGCGCCCACCTCGAGGGCGTGGGCGATGACCGCGGCGATGGTGGTTCCGGCGTCCACCAGGTTGTGGGTCACGTTCGACACGAGGTTGGCCGCCTGGCTGAAGCCGATCAGGAGCAGGTTCGGGAACCCGTGGACGTGCACGCCGTGCAGGCTGCGCATCCCCTCGGCCCAGGCATCGGTGAGGGTGAGGCCGTCGCGGCCGATGGTCTCGAAGCCCGAGCGGCGGGCCTGCTCGGTGCCGACCTCGAAGCCCGAGGCGAACACGAGGCAGTCGAGCTCGACGTGCTCGTCGCCCACCCACGCGCCGGTCTCGTCGATGCGGGTGACGCCCCGACCGTCGGTGTCGTGCAGGTGCACGTTCGGGCGGTTGTAGGCGTCGAGGTACTCGTCGTGGAAGCAGGGGCGCTTGCACAGCTGCCGGTACCAGGGCTTGAGGGCCTCGGCGGTGGCCGCGTCGCCCACGATGGCATCGACCCGGGCGCGGATCTCGGTCATCTTCTCGTCGTCGCTGTCCTCGAACGCCTTCGAGATCAGCTCGGGCGAGAGCTCGGAGCCGGCCGTCACCTCGGCGACGACCCGGTCGCGGATCCGCTGGGCGATGTCGGTCCAGCCGTCCTTCACCAGGTCCTCGTCGGCGAAGCCACCGGTCTGGAGGGTGGCGAAGTTGAGCAGCCAGCGCTGCTGCCAGCCGGGCTCGAGCTCGGCGAACCAATCGGCCTCGATCTCGTGGTTGTTGCGCACGTCGATCGACGACGGGGTGCGCTGGAACACGTGCAGCTCCCCCGCCGCCCGGGCGAGGTGGGGGATGCACTGGACCGCCGTGGCCCCGGTGCCGACGATGCCCACCCGCTTGTCGCCCAGCCGGTCCATCGGGACGCCGGTGGCGTCGCCACCGGTGTAGCCGTAGTCCCAGCGGCTGGTGTGGAACGCGTGCCCGCCGAACGACTCGATGCCCTCGATGCCCGGCAGCTTGGGCCGGTGCAGCGGCCCGGTGCCCATGGCCACGAAGCGGGCACGCAGCTCGTCGCCCCGATCGGTCCGCACGATCCAGCGCGAGGTGGCCTCGTCCCACCGCAGCTCGGTCACCAGGGTGGACAGCAGCGCCCGGTCGTAGAGGCCGAAGGTGCGGGCGATTCGCTGGGCGTGGGCGAAGATCTCGGGCGCCTCGACGTACTTCTTCGAGGGCCGATGGCCGGTCTCCTCGAGCAGCGGCAGGTAGATCATCGCCGCGGTGTCGCACATGGCGCCCGGATAGCGGTTCCAGTACCACGCCCCGCCCACGTCGCCCCCGCCATCGATGAGCCGCACGTCGGTGACGCCGGCCGCCGTCAGGCGAGCGCCCGTGGCCAGGCCCCCGAAGCCGGCCCCGATGACGGCGACGTCGAGCTCCTCGTGGACCGGCTCGCGCTCGGTCCGCTCCGTGTACGGGTCGTCGAGCAGGTGGGCGAAGCGACCCGTCGGCTGGAGGTACTGGTCGTTCCCCTCGGGCCGCAGGCGCTTGTCGCGCTCGGCGCGGTACCGGGCGCGCAGGGCCTCGCGATCGATCGTGTCAGACATGGGCCACATTCTTGCACGCCGCGTGCAAGAACCTGGGGCCCAATCCCTACGACGCCGAGACGACGTCGCGGCACGGCTGGCCGCGCAGGTGGCACGCCGGCAGCGCCGCGGGAGGCGTGATGCCCGGCACCACGGGGAGGGCCACCGAGGAGGGACGCCCCACCGAGCGGGCGACCTCGTTGGTGGGCGTGCCCGGGAGCGAGTCGAACGCCCAGGCGATGCGGTCGCCGCCGGGTGCGGTGACGATCAGCCGCAGCTGCGACCCGGCCCGGAACACGTGGGCGAACGGGTAGATCTCGATGCGGACCGGCGAGAACTCCCCGGCGGGCAGGGGCGCGGCGTCGGCCTCGAGCATCGTCGGGAGCGGTTGGAGCTCGGTGGAGCGCGCCGGGTCGAGCGCACGAACGGACGTGCGCATCCACCCGCTCTGCACCAGCACCTCCTTGCCGTCGGGCCGGACCTC
>JAGQSL010000203.1 GCA_020439525.1 Acidimicrobiales bacterium
GGTCCCCCCACCCAGGCCCTCCGCCGCGTTCTCTGCTCGAAGCGCGCGCCCCTGGCGCGGGCTCCACGTGCAGAACCCCGCACCCCACCCCCCGCTCGTTCTCTGCCCGAAGTGCGCGCCCCTGACGCCACTTCCGGGTGCAGAACCCCACACTCCACACCTCGCTCGTTCTCTGCTCGAAGCGCGCGCCACCAACGCCACTTCCGGGTGCAGAACCCCGCACCCCACCCCCCGCTCGTTCCCTGTCCGAAATGCGCGCCCGTGGCGCAGCTCACGGGTGCAGAACGCGGGGCCGGGCGGGCGATGGGGGAGGATGCGGCGATGGGTGCGGGAGCCGGGACGTCGTTCGAGCTCGAGGGGGTGGTGGTCGAGCGCGACGGACGGCGCATCCTCGGGCCGATCGACCTCGCCCTGCCCGAGCGCGGGCCGATCGCGATCTCGGGGCCGTCGGGCGCAGGGAAGTCCTCGCTGCTGCGGCTCCTGAACCGCCTCGACGTCCCCGCCGCCGGCACCATCCGCCTCCACGGCGAACGGCTCGACGAGCTCGACGCGTCGGTGCTGCGGCGGCGGGTGGCGATGGTGTTCCAGCGACCGGTGGCCTTGCCCGGCACGGTGGCCGACAACCTGCGCGAAGCGGACCCGACCCTGACCGACGCCGACGTCGCCCGCGCCCTCGAGCGGGTGTCGCTCGACGCGGACCTGGCGGACCGAGACGCACGGGACCTCTCGGGTGGCGAGGCCCAGCGCATGTGCCTCGCCCGGTCGCTCGCCACCCACCCGGCGGTCGTGCTGTTCGACGAGCCCACCAGCTCGCTCGACGCCGACCACGCGGCGGCCATCGAGGCGCTCGCTCGGTCGCTCGAGGACGACGGCCTCACCACCATCTGGGTCACCCACGACGCCGACCAGCTCGACCGCCTCGCCCGCCACGTCGTGCGCCTGGTCGACGGCACCGCCCGGCTCGAGGCCCGATGACCGGCTCGACGAGCACCGTCGCCGCCGACGGCACCGATCGCCGCGAGGGCCGATGACCGGCGCGATGTCCACCGTGAGCGCGGCCACCGGGCCCGACGTGAGCGTGGTCGGCGTCGCCGCGTCGAGCGTGCTGATCGTCATCGCCGCGGCCATCTCGTGGCGAGAGCGCCTCGGGATCGAGCGGTCCATCGCGTGGGCGGCGATCCGGGCCACCGTCCAGCTCCTCGCCATCGGCAGCGCGCTCGGCCTGGTCCTCGCCGACGACGCCCCCATCGCCTGGGCGTGGGCTTGGGTGGTGGCAATGGTGCTGATCGGCGGGATCGTCGTCTCGCGGCGGGTGCCGGAGGTGCCGGGCCTGCTGCCGCTGGCCTGCGGCGCCATCTCCGTCGCCCTCGGCACCAGCCTCGCCGTGGTGTTCGGCTTCGGGATGTACGGCCTCGAGCCGCGCACGCTCGTGCCGACCGCGGGGATGCTGCTCGGCAACGGCATCGGCTCCACGGTCCTGGCCGCCCGCCGCACCGCCACCGCGATCGACGAGCACCGCGACCAGGTGGAGGTGCGGCTCTCGCTCGGCCAGACGGGGGCCGACGCCGTGCGGCCGCACCTGCGCGACGCGCTCGTCACGGCCAACACGCCGCAGATCGAGCAGACCAAGATCGTCGGGCTGATCGCGCTCCCGGGCACCATGACCGGCCTGCTCCTCGCCGGGGTCGACCCGCTCGACGCGGTGCTGGTGCAGCTCGCCGTCATGTTCCTGATCCTGGGCGGCGTCGCCATCACGAGCGTGATCGTCGGGCGAGGCGTGGCCCGTCTGCTCATCACCCCCGATCAGCGCCTGGTGCGCCCCCGCCCGACCGGCGGCTGACGGCCCGGCGGTGGGGGTGCCCCCGGTGGCGCCGCCGCGCGCAGCGCCACCGGGGACGAGCAGTCGGACGTCGGATCAGCTCGACGTCCGACCGCGAGCTCGGCCGAGGAGCTTGCGCAGCTCCTCGACCACCAGGACCGAGGAGGCGACCGCGAGCACGATCGCCCAGTCGGCGAGGGCGAGGTCGGCCGTGCCGAACACGTCCTGCACCGGATCGACGTGCACGGCGAGCACCTGCAGCACGACCACCACGCCGAGCGCCGCCCACAGCTTCCCGTTGCGCAGCGACTCGCGGCGGAGCGCCGTGCCGTGCTCGCTGCGGGCGTTGAAGACGTTGACCACCTGGAACATCACGAACGTGGTGAAGGCCATGGCCAGGGCGTGGTCGGTGCTGCCGGTCGCCTGCCCGTAGGCGAGCACCCCGAGGGTGCCGGCCGCCATGACGACCCCCGACAGCGCGATGGTCGCCAGGCGCGGCCCCGACAGGATCCGGGCGCCCGGGCGGCGGGGCGCCTCGTCCATGGCCGTGGGGCTGGCCGGGTCGACGCCGAGGGCCATCGCCGGCGGCCCGTCCATGATCAGGTTCACCCAGAGCACCTGGATCGCCGAGAACGGCACCGGCATCCCGAGCACCGTGGCGCCGAGCAGGGTGAGGATGGCGCCGACGTTCGTCGACAGCTGGAAGCGGACGAACTTGACGATGTTGGCGTAGATCGTGCGCCCGCCCTCCACGGCCCGCACGATCGTGGCGAAGTCGTCGTCGGTGAGCACCATGTCCGCGGCCTCCTTCGAGACCTCGGTGCCGGTGATGCCCATGGCCACACCGATGTCGGCGGTCTTGAGCGCCGGGGCGTCGTTGACCCCGTCGCCCGTCATGGCCACCACGTGGCCCTTCGCCCGGAGCGCCTCCACCAGCCGGACCTTGTGCTGCGGGGCCACCCGGGCGAACACGCCGGTGTCGTCGACCACCTCGGCCAGCTGCTCGTCGCTCAGCTCATCGAGGTCGGCACCCCGGAGCGCACCGCCGCGGATCCCGAGCTGGCCGGCGATGGCGGTGGCGGTGGCGAGGTGGTCGCCGGTGATCATCTTGACGTCGATCCCGGCGCGGCGGCACAGGGCGATGGCGTCGCGCGCCTCGCGGCGGGGCGGGTCGAGCAGGCCGATCAGCCCGAGCAGCTCGAGGTCGGCCACGTGGGCGAACAGCTCGTCCTCGTCGACCGGCCGCTCGAGCAGCTCGGCGGGGAGCTCGCGGCGAGCGACGCCGAGCACCCGAAGGCCCTCGGCGGCCAGCGCCTCCACGTCGTCTCGATAGCGATCGTCCGTGGTGCCGCAGCGAGCGAAGAGCACGTCGGGCGCGCCCTTCACGTAGAGCACGGCGCGCCCGCCCTCGTCGTGGAGGGTGGCCATCAGCTTGCGGGCCGAGTCGAACGGGACCTCGGCGTGGCGGCGGGCCCGGCGCCGGGCCTCGGCCGGATCGACGCCGCCCTTGGCGGCGAGGGCCACCAGCGCCCCCTCGGTGGGGTCGCCCATGAGCTCGCCGTCGCGGACGATGGCGTCGTTGCAGCGCGCCGCGCCGAGCAGCAGGGCGGCCACCTCCTCGGCGGCGCCGGGCGCCACGTCGACCCCACCGTCGGCCGAGTAGCCGTCGCCCGTGGCGCGGCTCGTGCCCGAGGCGGTGACGACGGCCCGAGCCGTCATCTCGTTGAGGGTGAGCGTCCCGGTCTTGTCCGAGCAGATGACCGTGGTCGACCCGAGCGTCTCGACCGACGCGAGGCGCTTCACGATGGCGCCACGCTTGGCGAGGCGGCTCACGCCGAGCGCCAAGGTCACGGTGACCACCGCGGGCAGGCCCTCGGGGATCGCCGCCACGGCCAGGGCCACCGAGGCCAGGAGCGTCTCGCTGAGCGGCTCGCCACGCAGGAGGTTCAGGGCGAGGAACAGGGCGACGGCCACGCCGGCCACCGCGGCGAGCCGCTGGCCCAGCGCGTGGAGCTGCACCTGCAGGGGCGTCTCACCGGCGTCGGCGGCGGCGAGCATCCCGGCGAGGCGGCCCATCTCGGTGGCCGGCCCGGTGGCGGTGACCACCAGCTCGCCGCGGCCCCGGGTGACCACCGTGTTGAGGTGCGCCATCGACGAGCGCTCGGCGAGCGGCGCGTCGGCGCCGACCGGCTCCACGTCCTTGGCGACCGGGGACGACTCACCGGTGAGGCTCGACTCGTCGATCTCGAGGGAGCGGGCGGCGACGAGGCGACCGTCGGCGGGAACCCGGTCCCCGGTCTCGACCACGACCAGGTCGCCCACCACCAGCTCCTCGGCCGACACCACCAGCTGCTCGCCGCCGCGGACGACCTTGGCGTTGGCCACCAGCATCCGCTTCAGGGCGGCGAGGCTCTGCTCGGCCCGGTTCTCCTGGAGGAACCCGAGCACGGCGTTGATGAGCAGCACGATCGCGATGACGATCGTGTCCTTCCAGTCGCCCACCAGCCCGGCGAGCACCGCCGCGCCCACCAGGATCAGGATCAGCAGGTTGCGGAACTGGTCGACGAACCGCTTCCAGGCCGGACGGGGCGGAGCCTCGGGGAGGGCGTTGGGGCCGTCGGCGGCGAGGCGTCGGGCCGCGTCGGCGGGATCGAGGCCCTGGCCGAGCTCGACGGCGACGCGGTCGAGCGTGGCGGCGACCGGCTCAGCGTGGGGCGCCGGCGGCCGACCGCCGGGGGTGGTCCGAGGCTCCTGGTGGGTGGGGATCGTGGTGGACAGCGCGCTTCGCTCCTCGTGCGGAACGAAGGTCTCTCCCACCAGTGGTTCGTGCGACCGGGCCGAAGCCGGAGTGACGACCGCACGATTCCGGGATACTCCCCTTCGGAGTGGTCGTTGCCCAGGACCCTACCCCGAACGCTCGGCGGGGGGAACCCCCTCCTGCTCGATATCGCACGAATCTTTTTTCGTGAGTTGCTTGACATACGAAGTGCGATTCGCATAAACCTCACCGCATGTTGATCGACAGCGCCCTGCTCGCCACCGCCCTCGGCGCGCCGCTGGCGGCCGTCGCCGCCGCCGCGACGGCACCGGATCGAGCCGACGAGGCCACCGCCCGCACCGCCGGGGCCCTGGGGGTGGGGGCGGTGGCGGCCGTCGCCCTCGGGGTGTCGACGACCGTGGGATCGGCGGCCCGCCTGGGCCCCCTCGAGGTCGATCCCTTCGCCGCCCTGGTGCTGGTGCTCGTGCTCGGGATGGGGGCGACGGTGGTGAGCTTCGCCGCCCGGGCGCTGCGCGACGAGCCCTACCAGCGGCGCTTCGCCGGGGTGGGCGCCGCCCTGGTCGGCGCGGCGGCCACCGTGGCGGCCGCCGACGACCTCGTGGTGCTCGGCCTCGCCTGGGTCGCCACCAGCGGCCTCACCGTCGCCCTGGTCGCCACCGGGCCGGCCGCCGGACGGGTCGCGCGGACGGCGCGCCTCCGCCGAGCGCTCGTGGTCGGCGACGTTGCGGTGGTCGCCGCCCTCGCCCTACTCGCCCTGCGCTCGGGCGCCACCGGCCTCGACCAGCTCGACGCCGGCGGCCGCTGGGGCGCGGCGGCCGGCGTGCTGCTCGTCATCGGCGCTGCCGCCCGCGCCGCCACCGCCCCCTTCCACCGCTGGCTCCCCGACACGCTCGGCGCACCGACCCCCTCTTCGGCGCTGCTCCACGCCGGCGTCGTGAACGGCGGGGCGATCTTGCTGCTCGCCCTCTCCCCGGCGATCGCCCCCCACGCCGCGCCGGCGGTGCTCGCCGTGGTGGTCGGCGCCCTGAGCTGCGCCTTCGCTGAGGCGGTGATGCTCACCCGGCCCGACGTGAAGGGCAGCCTGGCCTGGTCGACCATCGCCCAGATGAGCTTCACGCTGGTGCTGGTCGGGCTCGGTCTCGAGACCGCCGCCGCCCTGCACCTCGTGGCCCACGGCCTCTACAAGGGCGCCCTGTTCCTCGGGTCGGGCGGGACGGTGCGCTCCCTCGGCCGCAGCCGGTCGGTCGCTCCTGGAGCGCCACCTCGCCCGGTCCTCTCGGCCCTGCTCGCCGTCGCTGCGCTGGGTGCCGCCGTCGGCACCGTCGCCGCCAACGGCGCCGACCCGACGGCGGACCTCCTCGTGCCCGTCGGCCTCGCCGTGCTCACCGGCGCCATCGCCGGCCGAGCCTGGCTGGCCCGCACCGCCACGGCTCGGGCGGCCGCGACCGGCATCGTCGGGACCGCCGCCCTGGTGGCGCTCTTCACGGTGGTCACGATCGGCCTGAAGCACGCGATCCGCCCGGGCCTCGACGTAGCCGACCCCGCCCTGCCCGCCGCGACGCTCGTCGCCGTGCTGGCGCCGCTGGTCGCCATCGCCTGGGCCGACCGTCGCGCCGACCGCCCGGCCCTCGCCCGCCTCTGGGCCCGCGCCCGACTCGCCGGCGCCGCCGCTCCCCTCGGCCGGCCCGCACCGCCCTCGTCCCCCATCCCATCTGCTCCCGCCCCTCGGGCGGCCGTCGTCGGAGGTTGATCCCATGTCCGAGCTGACCCTGCACCGCCTGCACGACGACGTGCGGACCGCCGCCCTGGTGGTCGCCCCCAGCTGGCCGCTGTCGAGCGTCATCGCCGTGAACCCCCTCGCCGGCTTCGAGGACCGCCCCCACGCGGAGGCCCTCGCCCGGGCCGAGGCCCTGTTCGGGGCGCGCGGCCGGTTGGCGCTCCCCGAGCTGCGGGTGGCGCACGCGACGGGCCGGGTGCGCGATGCCGACCTCCTCGACGCCCTGCGCCGCGAGGTGCCGGGCCTCGACGACCTCCCACCGGTGGAGCTCGGCGGCGGCCGCCGATCGGTGGCCGAGCTCCTGCTGGTCGACCTGGTCCACGGCGCCGACGACCCTGCCCCGGTGCGCACCGAGCGGACCGTGGCCGAGGTGCTCGACGAGGAGCAGGGCACGGCGGTCGCCACCGCGGTCGACGCGGCAGCGACCGAGCGGGGCCTCGCCCGCGCCGGCGCCCTCGCCCACGGCCACCGGCC
>JAGQSL010000204.1 GCA_020439525.1 Acidimicrobiales bacterium
CGCGGGCCCAGCGCCTCGCCGCCCGGGGGAGCCCGGCGCCTGGCTCGGGCGAGCCGTCGCACGCCACGACGATCAGCTCGTCGTCGGTGAGCTCGTAGATGGCGAGTTGGCCCCATCGGGCGCCGTCGGCCGTCGCCGCCGCCCGACCGCGGCCGGCCATCGCGATGCCCTGCTCGGCGTGGCCCGACACCGGATCGCAGCCGGTGGCCGGCCACCAGGTGCCGGCCGGGAGCTCGGCGGCCGCCCAGGCCAGCAGCTCGGCCAGCAGGGCCGCGTTGCGCGCTGGCGGCTGCGGCACGCCCTGCGGATCCTGGGAGGTGAGCACGTGGATGGGCCCGGCGGCGGGCAGGGGACCGGCCTCGGGCCCGGCGAGCATCGACGCGGTCCCCTCCCCGTCCCAGCGCACGAGCACGCTCGCCAGCCACGACGCCAGCAGCTCCGTCGCCCGGTCCGAGCCCATCGCACCATCGTCGCGTGCGCCACCATGGCGTCGTGGCTCCGACGATCCGACCCCTCACCGCCGACGACGCCGAGGCCGTGCTCGCCATCAACGAGGCCTCGGTGCACCACCTCGCCCCGATGGACGGCGACGAGTACCGCTGGTTCCTCGACGTGGCGCTCGCGGCCTGGGCGGCCGAGGTCGACGGCCGGGTCGCCGGCTTCGTGCTGCTCCTCGAGCCCGGCCTCGCCTACGAGAGCCGGAACTACGCCTGGTTCTCGGCTCGCTTCGACGCCTTCGTGTACCTCGACCGGGTGGCGGTCGACGCGTCGCTGCGTCGGGCGGGCGTCGGCACTGCGATCTACGACGCCGTCGAGGCCCGGGCCGCCGAGCTCGACCGACCCGTCCTGCTCGAGGTCAACGTGGCCCCGGCCAACGAGCCGTCGCTCGCGTTCCACGGCGCCCGGGGCTACGAGCCGCTGGGCGAGCTCGAGCACCCGGGGCCCAAGGTGGTGCGGATGTTCGCCAAGCACCCCTCACGCTCCCCTCACACCTGAGCGCGACCATCCGGAGATGCTCGGCTCCCGCCCTCGTCGCGCGGCCGGCCTCGCCGCCGCCACCTTGCTCGCGGTCGCGATCGCCACGGCGGCCACCTCCTGCGACCCACCCGCGAACTGCCCCACGCCCGACCAGCCGACGACCGTGGCCTACCGGACGATCCCCGGCGTGGCGAAGCGGCTCACCAGCCTGGACGTCCACGCGCCGGCCACCGCGGGGTGCAACAAGCCGGTGGTGCTGTGGGTGCACGGCGGCGGGTACCAGACCGGCGACAAGGGCAACCAGATCGCCGACAAGGCCGCCCTCTTCAACCGGCAGGGGTGGATCCTCGTGTCGATCAACTACCGGCTGACCGTCCCGGGCGACGCGTCGAGCGCCCACTTCCCCGACCACTACGAGGACGTGGCCGCCGCCGTCGCGTGGGTGCACGAGCGCATCGGCCGCTACGGCGGCGACCCGGCCCGCATGGCCCTGCTGGGCCACTCAGCCGGCGCCGACATCGTGAGCAACGTCGCCGCCGAGCCCCGCTACCTCGCCGCCCACGGGCTGCCGCTCTCGACGCTCTCGTGCGTCGGCCCGCTCGACACCGAGGGCTTCGACAAGGTGGCGGCGAGCGCCGACGGCGAGGACCTCCAGTGGGCGATCGCCCTCGGGAACGAACCGCAGTCCCAGACCGCGACCTCGGCGAACCACCTCCTCACGCCGGCCAGCGAGGCGCCCGACGCCATCGGCGTGGTGCGCGGCTCCGTGCAGCGCCGCCTGATCGAGCGGGCGTACCTGGACGAGGTCGCCGCCACCGGCGCCACCACCGTGCTGATCGACGCGAGCTCGCTCACCCACGCACAGGTCAACTCGCAGATCGGCGCAGCGGGCGACACCGTCATGACCCCACCGCTGTTGGCCTTCCTCCACTCGTGCCTGCGATGACCTCGTCCCTCAGCTCCGCCCTCGGCGAGGCGGCCGCCCGCCGACGTCGAGCCCGAGCCGTCGACGGAACGTGCCGGCGCCTTCGACCGAGACGCCGCTTCGCAAGCGGTCGGCGAGCCCCCTGTCGGAGGTGACCACGACGACCCCCTCGGCGTCGCGGCGCCGCGGGTCGCCGAGGTGCGCCTCGACCAGCTCGACGATCCGGTCGTCCGCCGCGTCGCGTCCTCGGCGAGGGGCGAACTCGATGCGCAGGTCGCCGCCCGCCACCACGGCGATGGAGGGCTCCGAGGCGCCGTCGAACACCAGCACCACCTGGTCCTCGTGGGCGTTGGTCCACCCCGCGAGGACGGTGGCGAAGCGGGCGAAGGCGGCGGTGCGGTCGTTCCACCAGCCGTCGGCGCCGGCGCCCACCACGTTGCTGCCGTCGACGAACCAGGTGGTCCGGTGCCCGGGCGCGCTGGCGTCGCTCACCCGGGGCCGTCGTAGCGGCTGGTGGGGATGACGTCGATGGCCGAGAGGTCGATGAAGCGCTGCACGCTCTCGAACATCGTGCGGGCGTTGGCGGCCTGCCGCTCGGGATCGCCCACCGCGTCGTAGAAGGCGCCTGGGTCGGTCATCGCCGCCGCCGGGAAGCACTCCTCGACGATGGCGTCCCACCGCTCGGCGCCCGGCGTGAGCACGCGGGTCACCACGTTCTGCACGTACGACGAGGTGTCCTGGGTGTCGATGGCGATCTGGGTGTGCGAGCCGAGCCAGGTGGCGAGGAACTCGTCGTCGGCCAAGCCCGGGGCCCGACGGAAGAACACCACCTGGGCCATGCCGGGGGTCCGCTCGCCCGGCGCGACCGGCGGCAGGGTCGACGGCATCGGGACCGACTCGGTGACCAGGTAGGCGCCACGGCGACCTCCGACGAGGGCGAGCGCCTCCTCGAAGGGGGCCCGGAGGTGGTCGGTGGCGCTGTCGACCCAGGCCGACACGACGGCATCGGCGGGCGCGGACGACGAGACCATGCGGAGCCCCGCCGCCGGGGCGACGTCGTCGTCGACCAGGTTCACCTGGACGCCCCGAGCGCCGAGGTCGAGCAGCCGGGCCGTCACCTCGCCTCGCAGCCGCTCGCCCAGCTCGGTCGGCCGGTCGCCGTCGACGTAGCTGATGGCCCAGATCACCTTCTCCACCTCGCGGAACCTACCGGGGACCGACCGATCGACGAGCGTCCTCCGTGCCAGGCGGGTATCGGGGAGCCATGGTCGGCGAGGCGCGCATCGGGTGCTCGGGGTGGCAGTACCGCGAGTGGCGAGGCATCGCCTACCCCGCCAAGCTGCCCCAGCGGCGCTGGTTCGAGCACTACGCCGCCACGTTCGACACCGTGGAGCTGAACACGACCTTCTACCGGCTGCCCGCTCCGTCGACCGTGGAGGCGTGGCGCGACCGCGCACCCGACGGCTTCCGGTACGCCGTCAAGGTGGGCCGGTTCGGGACCCACCGCAAGAAGCTCCGCGACCCGGCGACGTGGCTGGCCAACCACCTCGACCGGGCCGAGCGGCTCGGTGCGCACCTCGGCCCGCAGCTGCTCCAGCTGCCGCCGAACTGGCATCGCGACGCGCCCCGGCTCGACGCCATGCTCGCGGCGGCGCCCGACCGCCACCGGTGGGCGGTGGAGCTGCGCGATCCGACCTGGCTGCACGACGAGGTCTTCGAGGTGCTCCAGGCCCACGGCGCCGCGCTCTGCATCCACGATCTCCTGGACGACCACCCGTGGGAGCGGACGGCGGACTGGACCTACCTCCGCTTCCACGGGCCCGAGGCCACGACCGACGCGTACGGCGGTCGGTACGGCCCGGAGCGGCTCGAGGCGGTGGCGGACCGCCTCGACGGGTGGCGCACCGAGGGCACCGACGTCTGGGGCTTCTTCAACAACGACCGCGGCGGCCACGCCTGGTCGGACGCCCGCTGGCTCGCCGAGCGCCTGGGACCTTCGCCCCGGGCACGCCCGGGACCGGGTGCGTAGGCTCGCGCGCCATGGACACCGCCACCCCGGTCCTGTCCCCCCAGCAGGTCACCTTCTTCGAGACCTTCGGGTTCCTCCGCTTCCCCGGGCTGTTCACCGACATCGTCGAGGACATCACCGCCGGCTTCGAGCGGGTGTTCGCCGCCGAGGAGAACCTGCGGATGGAGACCTTCGAGGACCTCCACGGCGCGGACCGCCGCATCATCATCCCGGCGTTCATCACCAAGGACCCGTACCTCCACGGCCTCCTCGACGATCCCCGGGTCACGGGCATCGTGTCGAGCCTGCTCGGCCCCGACTACGAGTACGCCGAGAGCGACGGGAACCTCTTCGACTGCGAGAGCCACTGGCACTCCGACATCTACGGCGCGCCGATCAAGTACCAGCACCTCAAGCTGAGCTTCTACCTCGACCCGCTGCGGGCCGAGTCGGGGGCCATCCGGGTGATGCCCGGCACGAACTCGGTCGAGCACGCCTACGCCACCGCCGTGCGCCGCCTCACGTGGGACTCCACCAAGCTCGAGGAGACCTTCGGGATGGATCCCCGGGAGCTGCCCGGCCACGTGATCGAGTCCGATCCCGGCGACCTCATCCTCTGGGACTTCCGCACGATCCACGCCAGCTACGGCGGCGGCGAGCGCCGGCGGCTGTTCTCGGTGAACTTCCGCGAGCGCATGCCCGAGCCCGCCGAGGCCTGAGCCCGACCCCCGCTCGTGACCGCCGCCTCTGCTCCCGCCGCCCCGACGGCGCGGGCGCGCATCGACGAGCTGGAGGCGGCCTTCCGCGCCGGGGCGCGCGGGGCCCTCGAGCGCGAGCTGGTGGAGGCCCGGCGCGCCGCGGTCGACGAGGTGCGCGACCTGCCGCGCCGGCCGATCGCCGAGGACGGGACGGCGCCCGCCGTCGGTCCCAGCGGCCTGCCCGAGGCCACGCCCGACGAGCTCGACGGCCCCACCGTCCGGGCGGCCTTCGCCTCCCACGGCTGCCTGGTGGTGCGCGGCCTGGTTCCCCGGGCGACGGCCGAGGAGCTGGTGGCGGGCATCGACCGGGCCATCGCGGCCTGGGGCGACCTGAAGCGACCGTTCGCCGGGCCCACCGGCGACCCGTGGTTCGACCCGCAGACCGTCGACGAGCCCGAGCGCAGCGCCCTCGGGCGCACGTGGGTCACCAACGGCGCCGGGCTGCTCACGTTCGACTCGCCCCGGATGCTCGCCACCATCCTCGACCGCTACGAGCGCCTCGGGCTGCGCACCCTCCTCACCGAGCTGCTCGGCGCCCGGCCGGTGCTCTCGGCCAACAAGGGCACGCTGCGCCGGGTGCCGGTGGAGACCAGCGCCGGCTGGCACCAGGACGGCGCATTCCTCGGCCAGCAGCTGGGCGCGGTGAACGTGTGGGCCACCCTCACCGACTGCGGCGTCGATGCACCGGGCCTCGACATCGTGCCCCGCCGCTTCGACGAGATCGTCGAGACCGGGACGCGCGGCTCCTACTTCGACTGGGCGGTGGGCGAGGGCGTGATCGAGGAGCTGGCGGTCGACACGCCGGTGCTGCGGCCCCAGCTGCACGCCGGCGATGCCGTGATCTTCGACGAGATGCTCCTGCACCGCACGGCCACCGATCCGTCGATGACCTCGTCGCGCTACGCCATCGAGATGTGGACCTTCGCCGGTTCGGCGTACCCCGAAGGCCACGTCGCCCTCCTCTGGTAGCCCAGCGGCGCATCGCGAGCGCGCCGGTCAGGCCCGGCGCTCCCAGCGCTCCCAGACCCACGGGTAGCACCACACCTCGTCGTGGGTGGCGGCGAGCGCCCGGCGCAGCGCCCGGCGGCGGGCGTGGGCCTTCGGGTGCCACTCGTGGAACTGGATCAGCAGGTGGCGCGACCGCGGGATCCACCCGGTGGCGAGCAGGCGGTCGAGCACGTCGAACTCGGCCCCCTCGATGTTGAGCTTCAGCAGCTCCACCTCGTCGATGCCGAGCTCGCGCAGGGCCCGGTCGGCGTCGCGGACCTCGACGGTCACCTCGCCGAAGGTGCCCGACCCGTCGTGGTAGAGGGTGGAGCCCGGGCCCTCGAGCGCGAGCGTCGCGGTCTCGTCGCGGCCACCGAGGCCGAAGGCGCAGATGGAGACCCGGGGATCGTCGCCGAGGCGCTCGCGGAGGAGGCGCAAGCCGCTCGGGTCGGGCTCGAAGCACACGACGCGGGCGTCGCCGTGGCGCAGCACCCCGCTCGCCCAGATCCCGTCGTACGCGCCCACGTCGACCACCGTGCCCCCGGGCGCGCGGGGAACGTCGGTGAGCAGGTCGGGGGTCGCTGCGGTGGCGGCGATGAAGCGGTGCATGGCGCGCGAGTAGGAGTGGAGCTCCAGGGCGGCGCGCAGGAACGCGTCGTCGACCGGGCGGCGTCGGCGCATCACCGCCCGGCGCGGCGCGAGCAGGGCGCGCTGCACCCGGTAGCGGTTCACCGGGCCCGTTCGGCGGCGTGCTCGAGCGCCAGCTCGTAGAACTCCACGTCGCGCTGGTTGTCGCGCTCGATGCGGCGCAGCAGCTCGGCCGACGGCGTCCAGTCCTCGGTGGCGGCCCGCCAGCGGCCGCGCGCCGGCGTGTGGGTGATGCCGAACCGCCGCTCGCACTCGGCGAGGAACTCGTCGTGGCGGTCGGTGAACCCCAGCACGTCGACCGAGCGGAGGTGGTCGAGGGCGATGCGCAGCCGATCGTCGTCGATGTCGATGACGTCCATCACGCTCTCGAGCTTGTCGTCGCGGGTCATGGCGAAGACCTTCACCTGGTGGTCGTGGAGGAACAGCGGGAACGTCCACGGGTCCTCGTAGATCTCCTCGAGGGAGTGGTCGTGGTGGCGCGGCTCGACCCGCTTGGTGTGCTTGAGGTGCGAGACGATGCGGGAGATCGGCTCGCGCAGCATCGTGAGCGTCACCAGCGCCGGGTCGATGAGCGAGGGGACGACGAAGGGGAAGTGGCCGGAGTAGGCGCGGATGCGCGCGTGCACCTCGGGCGGGAGCTCGAGCACTCGCGACACGAGCAGGTTGTCGAGGATCGGCCGCTCGTCCTCGGTGAAGTGGCCGGGGAAGCAGGCGCCGGGGAACTGGTCGTGGAGGTGGCTGCGGAAGGTCGAGCCGCTGGTCTTCATGACGTGCACGAAGAAGAAGCGGTGCGGCGTCGGCTCGGGCACGGCCGGGAGCCTAGGAGCGCCCCAGGCCCCCCGCTGGCGGGCCGGCAGCCCGGCGCGCCGGACGTGGGTACCCTGTCGACTTCCGCCGCCGAGGGGAGGCAGCCGCCCATGTTCCCGTTCTGGGAGAGCATCGTCGCACCGGTCATCCGGGCCACCGGTGCCAAGCGCTTCGTGGAGATCGGCGCCCTGCGCGGCGAGACCACCGTGAAGATGCTGGCCGACCTGGGCGACGACGCCGAGCTGCACGTCATCGACCCGGTCCCCGAGTTCGACCCGTCGGTGCACGAGCGCCGCTTCGGGGGCCGCTACGTGTTCCACCGCGACCTCAGCCTCAACGTCCTCGAGCACATCGGGGCGATGGACGTGGCGCTCATCGACGGCGACCACAACT
>JAGQSL010000205.1 GCA_020439525.1 Acidimicrobiales bacterium
AGCCGCCTATCCGCGCGAGTCCTTACCGTCCAATCGGTGGTCACTGCCCTTGAGCAGTCGAGCTCCTGATCCATTGAGCTTCGCGCAGCTCCGGATATACAGGGTGTGCCCGACGCAGTTGGCAGGCGGACGCTGGAGCTTGAGGTGGACGGGCGTTGTCGCAGCAGTGGCGGTTTGCGCATGGTGAGAACGCCGCCCTCGACATGGTCTTGCCGCCGAGACCGCTGCCCAGTTCGACGCTGCCGTTCAGATAGCAACGCCCCAAACCACTGCCACCCTTCGGTCGACCCTCTCTGCCAACCTCAGTTCGACGCAGCCTCGCTCGCTCTCATCGCTGCTCGAGCTGGGCGCCGCTCGACCTGCGACTCGTCTACCCGCCGATGTCAAGCCTCCGCTCGCTCGGGCACCCAGATCTCCTGGGCCTGTCCGCTGTGCTTCCACGTCTGCGGCACGAGGGGTGCTGCCGAGGTCAGAAGAGGCGTAGCCCGGCGCAGCGATCTCGGTACTAGCGGGGCACCTCGAAGACGACGCGGCCGCGGACCTTGCCGGCCAGGATCTCGGGAGCCAGGGCGGGGGCGTCCGAGAGCGGACGGGTGTCGGTGATGGCGTCGAGCTTGGCGACGTCGAGGTCGGTGGCGAGCCGGTTCCAGGCGTCGATGCGGGTGGCGAGCGGAGCCATCACGCTGTCGACGCCGGCGAGGGTCACGCCGCGCAGGATGAAGGGCGCCACCGAGCCGGGCAGATCCATCCCCTGGGCCAGGCCGCAGGCGGCGACCACGCCGCCGTACCGGGTGCCGGCGAGCACGTTGGCGAGGGTGTGGCTGCCGAGGCTGTCGATCGCGCCCGCCCAGCGCTCCTTGCCGAGCGGCCTCCCCGGCTCGGACAGGCCGGCACGATCGATCACCTCGGACGCGCCGAGCTGCGTCAGCCAGTCGACCTCGTCGAGCTTGCCGGTCGACGCGATCACCTCGTGGCCCAGCTTCGCCAGCACGGCCACCGCCACGCTGCCCACGCCGCCCGACGCGCCCGTGACGAGGATCGGGCCGTCGTCGGGCAGCACGCCCTGGCCCTCGAGGGCGAGGACGCACAGCATCGCCGTGTAGCCGGCGGTCCCGATCGCCATCGACTGCGCTGGGGTGAACGCGCTCGGCAGGGGGACGAGCCACTCGCCGGGCACGCGAGCCCGCTGGGCGTAGCCGCCGAGGTGCGTCTCGCCGACGCCCCACCCGTTGAGCACGACGGCCTCGCCGGGCCCGATGCCCTCGTGGCTCGACTCGGCGACGGTCCCGGCGAAGTCGATGCCGGGCACCATCGGCCAGCGCCGCACGACGGGCGACGATCCGGTCAGCGCCAGCCCGTCCTTGAAGTTGAGCGTCGAGTGCGAGACGTCGATGGTGACGTCGCCGTCCATCAGGTCGTCGTCGGTGATCGAGGTCCAGGCCAGCTGCTGGGGCTGGCCCTCCTCCTTGGTCAGCAGGAACGCGTCGAACGTGGTCACCGGGATCCCCCTGGTCGGTGTCTGCGGGCGAAGGTCTAGCCGGGTTCGGCGCCGTGGACGAGGGCCCCGTCGATCCAGGTGGCCCGAACCCGCTCACTGGGTAGGTCCGCGAGCGCGTCGGCGAGCGGGCGATCGAGCAGGCACAGGTCAGCTGGCGCCCCGGGTTCGATCCTGCGGGGTGCGCCGCCGGGGTCGGTCGGCGCGGTGAGGAGCCGGTCGAGCGCGTCGGTCGGCGTGATGGCCTCGGAGGGGCCGATCGGCGCGCCGCTCGCCGTGCGGCGGTCGACGGCGGAGGCGATCGCCGTCCACGGGTCGGCCGGGCCGAACGGCGCGTCGGTGGAGAGGCCGACCGGGATGCCCGCGTCGATGAGGGAACCGCATCGGTAGAGGTGGTCAACGTCGTCGGGCTCGACCTCGGCGAGATAGGCGTCGCCCCTCGCCCGCACGAACGCCGGCTGGGTGACGACGGTGAGCCCGAGATCCGCGATCGTCGTGAGCAACTCGACGGGGATCACCGATCCGTGCTCGATGCGGTCGCCCACGGTGGCACCGGCGTCCGCCCAGGCGGCAAGGGCGAACACGAGGCCGACCCGGGTCACGCAGTGCACGGCGACCGGGCGACCGGCGTCGTGGGCCGTGCGGAACCACGCCGTGAGTTGGCCGATCGACGGGAGGGCGTCGTCGGCCACCAGCACCTTCACCGGGCCGAGCTCCAGGCCGGTGGGCGGGGCGGGGCTCGTCAGGGCGGGGCCGCCCATGGCGGTCACCCGCTGCGGAAGCTGCCCGTTGCTTCGAGCGTCGGCCAGCACGGCGAGGCCGCTCGGATCGTCGAACGGCGTGGCGTCGGTGACGCCGGTGACCCCGAACCGGGCCAGCTCGGCACCGACCGGGGCGAGGTCGGGCGCATCGTCGGCCCATCGCCGGCCGAGCTCGGCGTCGTGGCGGTGGAGCCACCCGTCGTCGCTCACCTCGCCGACGGCGGCGAGCGCCCGGCTGTTCAGCACCCAGGCCGCGCCCGAACGGTGCTGGGCTCGGATCGGGCGATCGGGGGCGAGGGCGTCGAGTCGAGTGCGATCGACGCGGCCGTGGCGGTCGTCGAGGCCGATGATTCGGAGCCATCGGTCGGGTGCGAGCGCCCGATCCGCCTGCCGGACGACGTCGTCGAACGTTGCGGGGCTGGCGGCAGCGGCCACGTCGAGCGAGCGACGAGCGGCGGCCATGGCGAGGAGGTGCAGGTGGTGGTCGTGGAGCCCGGGCAGCAGCGCCGCTCCGCCGGCCTCGATGCGCGTCGTGCCTCGGCGGTCGAGCTCGGGGCCGACCGCCGTGACGCGCCCGCCCTCGATCCGCACGTCCACGACGTCGCCTCGCACCTCGGCGCGGGTGATGAGGAGGGGGAGCTCGCTCACCGGCGGGCCGCCGCCGCAGCAACGGCGGCCAGCGGCACATCGATGAGCGCTGACCGTCCAGCGGTGAGCGCTTCGAGGGCCGCGGCAGCGCCGGCGAGGCCAGCGAGTGGATCGGCCAGGGCGTCGCCGGCGAAGCGGGGCTCGCCGTCGTCCCACCGCACGAGGCCGCCGGCGATCGCGGCGTCGTCGCCGAACGCGACCCGGGGCGACGAGCGCCCGTGGCCGGTGATCGAGACCCACACCGAGGGGCCGCCGGGGGCGCGCAGCTCGTCGAGGGCGACGATGCCGAGCAGCTCGAGGGCGCGAGGCCGAGAGGACTCGACGACCACGTCGCTCGCCCGGATGATCGTCCGCAGCTCGTCGACGCCGGCGGTGGTCGTGAGGTTCACGGCCGCCTGCGCCTTCGTGCCGTTCAGGGCGGCGAAGAGGTGCGGGTTGCCGATCCGTGAAGCGTCGGGGCGGTGGGTCGACTCGACCTTCGTGACCGTCGCCCCGGCGAGCCCGAGCGTGCGGGCGCACAGCGAGCCCGCCCACAGCGCGCTCAGGTCGAGGACCCGGATGGGGTGCTCGACCGTCCGCGGCCCAAGGTCCTGCACGGTCGTCCCGTCGCCTGCGTCGACCTCGACCTCGCCGAGCACGCCCACCGGCAGCCCGACCAGGGCAGCGGCGTCGGCGAGCGCCCGTCCTTCGAGAGGGGCGACGAGCGGGCGGAGGTCGTCGACCGCCGTCGGCGTGACGTCGAAGGGGGAACCGGCGAGGGCGAGCCAGGCGGGGAGGAGGTCGAGGTCCGAGGTGCGGGCCAGGCTGATGGCAAGCCAGCCGTCGGCGCACCGCAGCAGGTGGCACCCGCCGCCCGGACTCGTCGTTCCGCCCGGAGGCGGAAGGCCTTCGAGCGCGGTCCGCTCCCGGAGGGTGGCCGGACCATCGAGCCGCACGGTCCGGCCCAGCGCCGTCGACGCCGCCTCGATGCGATCGGCCAGCTCGTGCGCGAGCCGGTCGGCCGGGTGCAGGAGCAGTTTCGGTGCTGGGGGCGCGGGTTCTGCACACGTCCGCTCGCCGGTGGCGGTGGGCGCCAGGGGCGTGAGCAGTTCGCGTGCCTGTGGCGGGACATCTGCACACGTTCGCTCGTCGAGCCCGGTCATCGCCGAAGTGTCGCATGGTACGTTCCGCCGATGCCCCGGCAGGTGCCCGGATCGGAGGTGCTCGACGCCCTCCTCGCCCCGGTCGAGCCCGAGTGGACGGGCGAGCTGGTGGCGGTCCACGGTCCGCTCGAGGCAGCGCCCGAGCAGCTCGATCGAGCGATCGAGAGGCGGGCGACGACGCCGTGCGTGCTGGTCGGCGCACCCGGCTGGCCGGCCGACCACCCGGCCACCGCGCTGCTCGACGCTGTCGCCACGGACCACGCCGAGCTCGACGCCATGGTCGCCACGTTCACCGCGACCCCGACCGCGTCGACCGCCCTGGCTCTCCACCTCCGCACGGTCGAGCACCTCGACGTCGCGCCGGCCCTGGTCGCCGAGTCGGCCCTCTACAGCGCGCTCCAGGCCGGTCCCGAGCATCAGGCCTGGCGGGAGGCGACGCCGGTGCGCACGCCCCGCCAGGGCGACGACGGCCCCCGGATCCGGATCGAGCGACCGGGCGATGAGCTGCGCATCACGCTCACCCGAGCGCAGGTCCGCAACGCCCTCGACGCCCGGATGCGAGACGAGCTGCTCGAAGCGCTGGCCATCGCTCGGGCCGACCCGTCGCTCCACCTCGTCCTCCGAGGCGAGGGCGAGGCGTTCTGCAGCGGCGGTGACCTCGACGAGTTCGGCACCCGGTCCGACCCGGCTTCCGCCCACCTGCTCCGGCTTCGCCGCAGCCTGGGCGCCGCGCTCCACGAGCTGGCCGGCCGCACCACCGTCCACGTCCATGGGGCGTGCGCCGGCTCGGGCGTGGAGCTCGCCGCCTTCGCCGGGAGGGTCGTCGCCCGCCCCAGCGCCACGTTCCTGCTCCCCGAGCTGCGCATGGGCCTCGTCCCCGGCGCGGGCGGCACCGTCAGCCTCCCGAGGCGCATCGGCCGCCACGCCACCATGCGGCTCTGCCTCCTCGGCCTGCCGACCGACGCCGACGAGGCCCTGGCCGTCGGCCTGGTCGACCAGATCGGTGGCATGATCTGACACCGACGTCAACTTTCCAGGAGCGCGCCGTGACGGACTACCAGTTCCTCCAGTACGAGACCCACGACGACGGGGCGATCGTGCGGATCCTCCTCGACCGGCCCGACGCGAGGAACGCCCAGAACCGGGGCCTGCTGGTGGAGCTCGACGAGGCGTTCCGCCGGGCCGAGCAGGACGACACCTGTCGGGTGGTGATCCTGGGCGGCACCGGGCCGCTGTTCTCCTCGGGCCACGACATGGGCTCGAAGGTGGCGATCGAGGAGTACCAGAGCCACCCGACGATGAAGATCGACGGGGCCACCCGGGACGGTGCCGAGAAGCGGATGCTCGGCGAGTGGCACTACTACTTCCAGAACACGCTGCGGTGGCGGAACCTGCGCAAGATCACCGTCGCCCAGGTGCAGGGCCCGGTGTTCGCCGCCGGGCTGATGCTGATGTGGAGCTGCGACCTGATCGTGGGCGCCGACGACGTGGTGTTCGCCGACGTGGTGGGCACCCGCCTCGGCATGTGCGGTCTGGAGTACTTCGCCCACCCGTGGGAGTTCGGCCCGCGCAAGGCCAAGGAGCTGCTGCTCACCGGTGACTCGATCGACGTCCACGAGGCCCACCGCCTCGGCATGGTGTCGAAGGTGTTCCCGCGAGACGAGCTCGAGGACCGGACCCTCGACTTCGCCCGCCGCATCGCGTCGTTGCCGACGATGACCTCGCTGATGATCAAGGAGTCGGTCAACCAGACGGTCGACAACCAGGGCTTCTACAACGCCCTGCAGGCCACGTTCACGCTCCACCAGCTGAACCACGCGCACTGGGCCGAGGTCCACGAGGACGGCTGGCCGGCGGCGCGCCCCGAGGACGGGGTGCCGTCGTGGAAGGAGGCGCCGCCGATCGTGCCCGCCGAGAAGGAGAGCGTGCGGGCCGAGTCGCCCCGCTGACCGGCGGCAGCACGCGCCTGACACGGCTGTTAGAAAGGGCGGCCAGGGAACGTCGGGCGCACAGGGGGATCCGATGACCGACATGAGCGCGATGGCGGGCGAGGCCGACCCGAACGACCTCGCCCACCCGCAGCCGCTCTACAAGCTGCTGCGCGACGCCGGCGCCGCGGTCGACATGGGGCCCGGCGACCCGGACTCGCCTGGCGGGTTCGCCAACGGGATGGTGATCGTCGGCGGCACCGAGGACGTGCGCCACGTGCTCGCCCATCCGGAGATCTTCAGCTCCGGCATCGAGGCGGTGTCGATCGGCCAGGTCCGCCCGCTGATCCCGCTGCAGATCGATCCGCCGGAGCACAAGAACTACCGGAAGCTGCTCGACCCCATCTTCGCCCCGCGCAACGTGGCCAAGCTCGAGGACCAGACCCGCCAGCTGGTGGTCGAGATGATCGAGCCGTTGGTGGACCGGGGCGGGTGCAACTTCCACCGCGAGATCGCCGAGCCGCTGCCGACCACCGTGTTCCTCCAGCTCCTCGGCCTGCCGGTCTCTCGGGCGCGCGAGTTCATCGAGCTGAAGGACGGGATCATCCGCCCGCCCGTGCCCGCGTCGGAGCGCGTCGAGTACACGAACGTGGTCGGCGAGAAGATCTACGCCGTGCTCCAGGAGGCGATCGACGAGCGCCAGGCCGAGCGCAGCGATGACTTCATCTCGATGTTCCTCGACGCCGAGGTCGACGGCCACCGCCTCACCGAGGAGGACGTGCTCGACATCTGCTACCTGTTCTTCCTCGCCGGGCTCGACACGGTCACCGCATCGCTCGACTGCATGCTCGCCTACCTGGCCGAGCACCCCGAGCAGCGCCGGCGCATCGTCGAGGACCCGGCGGTCATCCCCCACGCCATCGAGGAGATGCTGCGGTGGGAGACGCCGGTGCCGGGCGTGATCCGCAAGACCACCCAGGCCACCGAGGTCGGCGGCTGCCCCATCGAGGAGGGCCGGGCGGTGGTGGTGATGCTCGCCTCGGCGAACACCGACGAGCGGTCGTGGGCCGACGTCGACACGATCGACTTCGACCGGGCCGAGAACCGCCACCTCGCCTTCGGCGGCGGCGCCCACCGGTGCCTCGGCTCGCACCTGGCGCGGATGGAGCTGCGGGTGGCGCTCGAGGAGTGGCATCGCCGGATCCCCGACTACCGCGTCCCCGACGGGCACCAGCTCCTCTACTTCCAGGAGCTGCGGGCAGTCGAGAACCTGGAGCTGATCTGGTGAGCGAGGTGGGGGAGCGGCGGCTGCTGATCGACGGCGAGCTGGTCGAGGCGAGCGGCGGCGCCACGTTCGACAACGTCAACCCGGCCACCGAGGAGGTGCTGGGCGTCACCGCCGACGGCACCGCCGCCGACATGGAGCGCGCCGTCGCCGCCGCCCGCCGAGCGTTCGACGAGAGCGGTTGGGCCACCGACCCCGAGCTGCGCAAGCGGTGCCTGGGTCAGCTGCAGGCGGCGCTCGAGGCCGAGCAGGAGGCGCTGCGCGCCGAGCTGGTGGCCGAGGTCGGCTGCCCGATCCTCAGCACCTGGGGGCCGCAGCTCGACGCGCCGTTGAAGGAGGCCATCACCTGGCCGGCGGAGATGATCGATCGGTTCGAGTGGAAGCGCTCGCTCGGCCCGAAGGACCCGTTCGGGATGGGCTCGCTCAACGAGCGGGAGGTGTGGAAGGAGCCGGTGGGCGTGGTTGGCGTCATCACGCCGTGGAACTTCCCCATCGAGATCATCCTGAACAAGCTCGGCCCGGTGCTGGCCATGGGCAACTCGATGGTGCTCAAGCCGGCGCCCGACACGCCGTGGAACGCGACCCGCATCGGGCGCCTCGTCGCCGAGCAGACCGACATCCCCGCGGGGATCGTCAACGTGGTCGCCTCGTCGGACCACCTGGTGGGCGAGGTGCTGTCGACCTCGCCCGACGTCGACATGGTCGCCTTCACCGGCTCGACCGCGACCGGCAAGCGGATCATGGCGGCGGCGTCCGAGACCCTGAAGCCGGTCTTCCTCGAGCTCGGCGGCAAGTCGGTGACGATGGTGCTGGATGACGCCGACTTCGCCTCGGCCATCCCCGGTGCGGCGATGGTCTGCTTCCACGCCGGCCAGGGCTGCGCCATGCCCACCCGCCTGCTGGTGCCGCGCTCGCGCTACGACGAGGCGCTCGACCTGCTCGGCCCGGCCTTCGCCGGCATCTCCTACGGCGACCCGACCGACGCCTCCAACCTGATGGGCCCGGTGGTCTCGGCCCGCCAGCGCGACCGGGTGATGGGCTACATCGACCAGGGCAAGGCGGAGGGGGCTCGCCTCCTCTGCGGCGGCGGCCGCCCGGCCCACCTCGACCGGGGGTGGTTCGTGGAGCCCACCTGCTTCGTCGACGTCGAGCCCGACATGGCGATCGCCCAGGAGGAGATCTTCGGGCCGGTGCTCGTCGTGATCCCGTTCGACGACGACGACCACGCCGTCGAGATCGCCAACAACAGCCGCTACGGGCTGTCGGGGATGATCACCTCCGGCGACCTCGAGCGGGCCAAGGGCGTGGCCGCCCGCATCCGCACCGGCACCCTCGGGCTCAACGGGGGCATCTGGTACGGCGCCGACGCGCCGTTCGGCGGCTACAAGCAGTCGGGCATCGGCCGCCAGTGCGGCATCGAGGGCCTGGAGATCTTCACCGAGACCAAGACCGTCGGCTGGCCCGTCCAGCCCTGAGCACGAGGAGCAACCCGTGAGCCGACCCCTCGAGGGCATCAAGGTCGTGGAGATGGCGAGCTGGATGTTCGTGCCGTCCGGCGGGTCGGTGCTCGTCGACTGGGGTGCCGACGTCCTCAAGATCGAGCACCCCGAGACCGGCGACCCCCAGCGCGGCCTGATCACCTCGGGCCTGCTGCCCGGCGGCAAGGGGGCGGTCAACTTCATGATCGAGCAGCCCAACCGCGGCAAGCGATCGGTGGGCATCGACGTCGGCACGCCCGAGGGCCACGAGGTCCTGATGACGCTGGTGTCGCAGGCCGACGTCTTCCTCACCAACTACCTGCCGCACGTGCGGAAGAAGCTGAAGATCGACGTGGAGGACATCCGCGCCGCCAACCCGAACATCATCATCGCCCGGGGCTCGGGCGCCGGGCCCCACGGCCCCGAGGCGCACAAGGGCGGCTACGACGGCGCCGCGTTCTGGGCGCGGGGCGGCGTCGGCGTCTCGATGCCCGAGAACGCTGCCGGGTGGCCGCCGGGCCAGCCGACGCCGGCCTTCGGCGACGTGATGGGCGGGCTGGCCACCGCGGGCGCCATCGCCGCCGCCCTGGTGAAGCGCGAGCGCACGGGGGAGGCCAGCATCGTCGACGTGTCGCTGCTGGCCACCGCGATGTGGCAGGTCTCGCCGATGATCATCGCCTCGAAGCTGTTCGGCTTCTCGAAGATCCCCCAGGGCGACCGCACCCGGTCGCCCAACCCGGGCGTCGGCACCTACCGCACCGCCGACGACCGCTTCATCGCCCTGATGCTCCTGCAGTCCGACAAGTTCTGGGACGACTTCACCCGCCGGCTGGGCGTGCCTGAGATGGCGACCGACGAGCGCTTCTGCGATGCCACGGTGCGAGCCCAGAACTCGGGCGAGTGCATCGCCGCGCTCGACGCCGCGTTCGCCACCAAGACGCTGGCGGAGTGGAAGGAGGTGCTCGCCGACTTCGAGGGCGTGTGGGCACCGTTCCAGACGCTCGACGAGCTCTACGACGACGTGCAGGTGCAGGCGAACGGCTACCTGCCCACCATGACCGCCGGCAACGGCGACGAGGTGCAGCTCGTGGCCAACCCGGCCATGTTCGACGAGGAGCCGGTCACGGTGGAACGGGCGCCCGAGCACGGCGAGCACACCGAGCTGGTGCTGATGGATGCGGGCTACGACTGGGACCAGATCGCCGCCATGAAGGAGTCCGGCGCCATCTTGTAGCGGGCCGATCGGCCCCTTCCCTCACCTCCGGTCCTGGTCTACCGTTCGCGCACCAGCGCGGGGACGGGCCCGGCGCCGGAGCGGGAGGCAAGCGTGGGGGAGAAGGGCAACCTCGAGCCGGCGACCGTCGTCGACGGCGACGCCGGGCGCAGCGCGGCGACGGTCGCGGTCGGCGTGGCGGCGACCAGCGGCGCGAAGCTGACCGACGCGGTCATCGCCGAGAGCGCCGGCGTCGCGGTGGGCGCGGCCGCGGAGCGCCTGAAGAAGGACGAGGACGAGGAGGAGGGCGAGGCGCCCGCCGAGCCCTAGCCCGACCGACCGACCGACCGGATCGTCCACCATCGCCATGAGCGACCGTCCCTACCGCCGCATCGGCGACCCGGCGCGCCTCGGCGAGCTGGAGCGCGACCAGGCGACCGGCCGCCGCCTCGCCGACCGCTCCGACAAGGATCGACGGAGCCGGACCCCGCGGTCGAACCGCGGGCTCGTGATCGGCGGCGTGGTGGCGCTCGTGCTGCTGCTGGCGGTGGGCGCCGCCGTGGCGCTCGGTTCGGGCGGCGACGACGAGCCCGAGTCCGCGGCACCGACCACGACCGACGCCACCGAGGGCGGGTCCGCCGAGCCGGGCGAGGGCAGCGAACCAGCCGAGGGGAGCCCCGGCTCGGCCGAGTCGCCGCTCGACGGCATGTACGACCTCACCTACACCGCGACGGAGGCCCTCTCCTACGACACGGGCCAGACCATCACCGGTGACAACGCCACCACGGTGGGCACCGTCCAAGACGGCACGCTCTTCGTCAGCTGCGCCGGGTCGGACTGCTTCGTGGACCTGTCGGGCCCGATCTTCGGGCCGGTCGACTGGACCGTGGAGGGGAGCACGATCCGCGGCTCGGGCCGCTCGACCAGGAACCTCGGCGACGGCTGCGCGCCGCAGGAGGAGATCCGCGAGGTCGAGCTGACGATCGGCGCCGACGGGAGCGTGAGCGGCACCGTGCTCGAGGACGTCGACCCCGGCAAGGTCGCCTGCGCCGAGGGCTTCGGCAGCGGGTCGCGCTACGCCTACGACGTCGAGGGCCAGCGGACGGGCTGATGTCGCTCGAGGCGCGGCGCTCGGGCGACGCCGTCGTACGGGTGCACCTGCTGACGTGGGACTACGCGGTCCTGGCGGTGCAGGCCGGGCACCAGCCGGCGGTGTTCGTGCCCCGCTCGGCGGTCGGGCTCGAAGCGTTCCTCGATCGGGTCGAGGCGGGGGCGGAGGATCGCTGGTTGCACCGGGTCACCACGCGGCGGCCGGCACCGGTGCTGCGTCGGGTGCCGCGTCGTGAGCGCTCGGCGGGCGCGCCCGCCGTGGGCATCGAGCACGAGTACACGGTCCTCGAGGACGGCACGCCGATCCACTTCGGGCGGTTGATCGACGAGCTCGCCCTGCCGGGCCTGCGCGCCGACCCGGTCGATCCCAAGGCCCACCGCTGCGAGTGGGGCGGGGTGGTGACCGCGGATGGCATCGAGGCCGAGGTGGCGACGCCGCCGATCCCGCTCGGCGTCGGCGCGATCGATCGGGTGGTGGACTCGGCGGCCGCCGGTCGGGCGTTCCTCGAGGCGCACCTGGGGACAGGCCGATCGCTCGTGGGGTACTCGACGCACCTCAACGTGACCATCCCGATGCGCGGCGACCTGCGGATCGCCCGGCGCTACGTCGAGACGTTCGCGCCGGCGCTCGTGCTGCTGCTCGACCGGACCGACTCGCCGGGTCTCCTCGTCCGGCCACGGCCCGGGCGCCTCGAGCTCTGCGGGGAGTTCGCCGACGGGGAGCCGTTGCGGGTGGCCGCCACGTTCGCGGTGGCCTCGACGCTCGCCGTCGTGGCGGGCGGTCGGTCGCTGCGCTCGCTGCGCCTGCGCGCCGAGGTCGAGCCGTCCCGCCAGCGCTTCGGCCACCACCTCGCCCCCACCGCCTTCGGCGAGGACCTCTACCTCGGTGGGCGCTCGGCGCGCCTGCGGCGCGCGTCCAGCGGCACCGTGTTGGCCGGCGATCACCTCGTCCGGTGCTGGGCGCTCGCCCGGCCGCTGGCGGTCGAGCGGCTCGGGATCGGCGCGGCCGCTGCGGTGGATGCCGTGGTGGAGTCCGAGGTCCCGCTGCCGGCACCGGCGCCGATCGTCGATCCCGTGGCCGGCTCGCGGGCCTGACCGATCGCTCGGTTCAGGGCTCGCTCGGCCCTCCGCGCCGGGTCCTCTGCGGTGGTATCCGATTCGGGCCTTTCCGGCCCTTTCGTGCGCTTCGATGTCACACCCCCTGCGTACGGTGCGGGCATGGATTCGGCGGAGGCGCAGGAGCTCGACCGGGAGGCGGTGCACACGGCGCTCGATCGCGTCCTCGACGCTCGCGGCGGCGACGACCCGTCGAGCTTGGTCGTCGCGATGCGCGCCGTGGCGCAGGTGCGGGGCGCGGTCGACGGGGCGATGGTGGAGCTGGTGCCCGCCTTCGAGGCGTCGATGGCGTGGGCGGCCGACGGGCACCGGTCGCCGGTGTCGTGGATGGTGGAGCACCTGGGCGTGGCCCGCGCGGCCGCCGCCTCGGAGCGGCGGACGTGCCTGGCGGCGTCTCGGATGCCGCACGTCGCCGCCGCGGCGCGGCGAGGGCAGCTGTCGTCGACCCACCTCCGTCACCTGGTGCGGGCCCGTCGTGAGCCGGTGGAGGAGGTCTTCGACGACGACGAGGAGGAGCTCGTCGAGGAGGCGACGGCGATGCGCGCCGACCAGCTCAAGGTGCACCTCGAGCGATGGTGGTTCGATGCCTTGGCGGCGCTGGGCGAGAACGAGCCCGAGCGCGACCCGGGCGGCACCGATCGGAGCTCGCTCCGCCTGCGGGAGGGGTTCGCCGGGCGCGGCCTGGTGGAGGGCGACCTGGCCCCGGAGGCGCACGCCACGCTGGCCGAGGCGATCGCGGCGGAGATCGAGCGATGGCGGCGGGAGGGCTCGCTCGAGGCCGACCCCCGGACGTGGGCCGAGCTGCAGGCCGATGCGCTGGTGGCGCTCGTCGCCCGGGGCGCGGCGACCCCCGAGGGTTCGGTGCGGCGGCCGTCGCTGCTGGCCGTGGTCGACCTCGACACGCTGCTGCGTCGAGCGGGCGTCGATGCGGCCGAGCGGACGCGGCGGCGGGCCGAGATCTGCGGGATCGGACCGGTGTCCGATGCGCTGATCCGAGAGCTCGCCAGCCGGGCGGGGATCTCGCTGCTGGTCACCGGCGCCGGCGGCCGTCCCCTGTGGCGGGGCCGCCAGGTCCGGCTGGCCTCGGCGGCCCAGCGGGCGGCGGTGCTCGCGGCCGATGGCGGCCGGTGCTACTGGCCCGGGTGCGATGCGCCGGCCCACCGCTGCCAGATCGACCACCTCACCGGCTGGGAGCAGGGCGGCGCCACCGACATCGACAACCTCGGGCCGATCTGCGGCTTCCACAACCGGCTGAAGCACCGCGGCCGCTACCAGGCCGCGCGGGGCCCCGACGGCCGCATCGAGGTCCGCGACCGCGATGGCCACCCGATCGGGGCTCGGGCCGCCCCCGCCGACCGGGCCCCGCCGTGACCGGGTCGACCGGCGGTCGGTCAGGCCGGCTTGGGCTCCTTCGGGAGGCCGAGGACCCGCTCGCCGATGATGTTCTTGTTCACCTCGGTGGTGCCGCCGGCGATGGTGAGCGAGCGCGACCCGAGCAGGTCCCACGACCAGGTGCCGGCCGACTCGAGGCCGTCGATCGCCGGTCGGCCGAGGAGGTCGACGGCCGTGGCGGTGAGCGCCTGGTCGGCCGACGCCCACGCCAGCTTCACGATGCTGCCCTCGGCGCCGGGCATGCGCCCGGCGACCATCGCCCCGAGCATGCGCTTGCACACCAGCTCGAGGATGCGGACCTCGGCGTAGCGCGCCGCCAAGGCCTGGCGGGCCACCGGGCCGGGGCGGCCGTGCGCCGCGGCGTCCTCGAGCAGGCGGTCGAGCTTCTTGCGCAGGTGGAGGTACATCACCGCCACGCCGGCCCGCTCGTTCGACAGCGTCCGCGTGGCCACGTGCCAGCCGCCGTGGAGCTCACCGAGCAGGGCGGTGCGGGGGACCCGGACCGAGTCGAAGAAGACCTCGGCGAAGCCAGCGTCGCCGGCCATCGTGCGGATCGGGCGCACCTCGATGCCCGGGAGGGTCATGTCGACGAGCAGGCAGGTGATGCCCTGGTGCTTGGGCACGTCGGGGTCGGTGCGCACGTACAGCTGGCACCAGTCGGCCCGGTCACCGTTCGAGTTCCACGTCTTCTGGCCGTCGACCACGATGTCGTCGCCGTCGAGCACCCCGCGGCAGCGCAGCGACGCCAGGTCGGAGCCGGCCTCGGGCTCGCTCATGCCCTGGCTCCAGATCTCCTCGCCGCGCAGCATCGGCCGCAGGAACCGCTCCTGCTGCTCCGGGGTGCCGTAGGTGAGGATCGCGGGGGCGATGTTGGCGACCCCGATGGCGTTCACCGGCCCCGGTGCGCCGGCGGCGGCCATCTCCTCGTTGAACGCGAGCTGCTCGAGGATCCCGGCGTCGCGACCGCCGAACATCGCGGGCCACGACGGCGCCGCCCAGCCCCCGTCGAACAGCGTCGCGTTCCACTCGCGCAGCGCCTCGAACGGCACGACGTGGGAGGTGCCCTCCTGCCGGTAGCGGATCGCCTCGCGCACCTCGGGCGTGAGGTGCGCGCCGAGCCAGGCCCGCAGCTCGGTGCGCAGCGCCTCGGCCCCGGCCTCGTCGGCCGGGTCGTCGTCGGTCACCGCGGCTCCCTCGACCCGGCCCGCCGCACGTCGCGGTACGGCACGTCCTTGTCGGCCGCCAGCTCCCGGGGCATCCCGAGCAGCCGCTCGCTGATGATGTTGCGCTGGATCTCGTTCGACCCGCCGCCGAGGCAGATGGCCTGGCGCTGCAGGGTCGCCCGACCGAGCTCGCCGGCGCCGCCCGTGTCCCCGGCGCCGTCGGTCTCCCCGGCCGGCCACGCCACCGCGCCGCGCCCGGCGAGCTCGAGGCCGATCTCCACGCGGCGCATCGAGTTGGTGGCGAGGAACAGCTTCATCAGCGCCCCTGCGGGCGGCGGCAGGGCGCCCGTGGCCATCGCCTGGGTGGTGCGCCGCACGAGGTGGTTGGCGACGATCTGGTCGACGCGAGCCTCAGCCACGAGCTGGCGGGCCCGCGCGTCGCCCTCGAGGCCGCGCGACCGCACCAGGCCCACGAGCTCGTCGCTGGCGTTCGTGGACCGGTGGCCCACCGAGCGGCCCGACGTGTAGGGCGACCCGCCGCCGACGGCCATGCGCTCGTGGGTGAGCAGGCGCGTGGCCACGGTCCAGCCGTCGTTGACCTCGCCGACGATCGCCGACGCGGGTAGCGGCACGTCGTCGAAGAACTCCTGGCAGAACTCGCGCGAGCCGTCGACCTGGCGGATCTGCTCCACCTGCACGCCCGGCTGGTGGATCTCCATGAGGAACATGGTGAGGCCGCGGTGCTTCGGCACGTCCCAGTCCGTGCGGGCCAGGCACATCGCCCAATCGGCGGCGGCCGCGCCCGAGCTCCAGATCTTCGAGCCGTTCAGCACGTAGGTGTCGCCGTCTCGGTCGGCGCGGGTGAGGCAGCCGGCGAGGTCCGAGCCGCCCGAGGGCTCGGAGAGGAACTGCACCCACAGCTCCTCGCCCCGGAGGATGGCGGGGAGGTGCCGAAGCTTCTGCTCGTGGGTGCCGAAGTCGACGAGCGTGGCCGCCAGGATGCCGAGCGTCGGCACGTTCATGGAGAACGGCATGTCGTAGGGGAGCGACTCGACGGTGAACGCCCGCTGGTGCTCGGGCGTGAGCCCGAGCCCGCCGTACGCCTTCGGGAAGCAGATGCCGGCGAACCCGCCATCCCAGAGGGTGCGCTGCAGCTGGCGCTCGCGGGCGCGGCGCTCGGGCGAGGGGTCCCACGCCTCGCTGCCCGCCGGCGGGAGCGTCGCCGCCAGCCAGGCGCGCGCCCGGGCGCGGAAGTCTTCGACCGGCTCGATCTCGTCGGCCGCCTCGGGAGACTCGGTGGCGGTCACGACGCGACCCCGAGCAGCCGGGAGGCGAACCGCTCGCCGTGGTCGTCGGGCGTGCCGTAGGTGGCTCGGTCGACCGTCGTCCGCCGCAGGTAGAGGTGCAGGTCGTGCTCCCAGGTGACCCCGATGCCGCCGTGGAGCTGGATGC
>JAGQSL010000206.1:0-579 GCA_020439525.1 Acidimicrobiales bacterium
CCGAGCGCTCCAAGAACTTCTTCGCGCTCGGCCTGGTGAGCTGGATGTACACCCGGCCCTCCGAGCCGACGTTGCGCTGGATCGACGAGAAGTTTGCCAAGAGCCCCCAGGTGGTGGCGGCCAACCGGGCGGCCTTCACGACCGGCCACGCGTTCGGGGAGACGGCCGAGCTGTTCGACCACCCGTTCTCGGTGCGGCCGGCGCACCACGAGCCGGGCACCTACACCAACATGAACGGCAACACGGCCCTGGCGTGGGGCCTGGTGGCGGCCGGCCAGCTCTCCGGGCTCCCGGTCTTCCTCGGGAGCTACCCGATCACGCCGGCGTCGGACATCCTCCACGAGCTGTCGCGCCACAAGGCCTTCGGGATCCGCACCCTCCAGGCCGAGGACGAGATCGCCGGCATCGGCTCGGCCCTCGGCGCCGCGTTCGGCGGCCACCTCGCGGTGACGACGACGAGCGGTCCCGGTGTGGCGCTCAAGTCCGAAGCCATGGGGTTGGCCGTCAGCCTCGAGCTGCCGCTGGTGATCGTCGACATCCAGCGCGGCGGGCCCTCCACCGGCCTGCCCACCAAGACCG
>JAGQSL010000206.1:612-1928 GCA_020439525.1 Acidimicrobiales bacterium
ACGGCGAGTCGCCGATCCCGATCGTGGCCGCCTACAGCCCGGCGCAGTGCTTCGACGCGGCGATCGAGGCTTCGCGGATCGCCCTGAAGTACCGCACCCCGGTGATCCTGCTGTCCGACGGCTACCTCGCCAACGGCTCGGAGCCCTGGCGGCTCCCCGACGTCGCCAGCCTGCCCGACATCTCGGTCGAGTTCGCCACCGAGCCGAACCACACGGACGCGGACGGCAACCCCGAGTTCTGGCCGTACCTCCGCGACCCCGAGACGCTGGCCCGCCCCTGGGCGGTGCCGGGCACGCCGGGCCTCGAGCACCGCATCGGCGGCATCGAGAAGCAGGACGGCACCGGGAACATCTCCTACGACCCGGCCAACCACGAGCGCATGGTCCACCTCCGCGCCGACAAGGTGGCCGGCATCGCCCAGGACATCCCACCCGTCCAGGTGCACGGCGACGTCGACGACGCCGAGCTGCTGGTCATCGGGTGGGGGAGCACCTGGGGCGCCATCGACGGTGCGGCGAACCGGGTGCGCGCCCGTGGCCGCCACATCGCCTACGCCCACCTGGCGCACCTCAACCCGTTCCCGGCGAACCTGGGCGAGGTCCTCGCCCGCTACCCGAAGGTGGTGGTGCCGGAGCTGAACCTGGGCCAGCTGTCTCGGGTGCTGCGCGCCGAGTACCTCGTCGACGCCCGCTCGGTCACCAAGGTGCAGGGGGTCCCCTTCACCGCCGGCGAGCTCGAGGCGGCCCTGCTGAAGGAGATGGACCAGTGACCGATGTCCTCGATGCCCCCACCTCGCCGCGCGACTGGGCCAGCGACCAGGAGGTCCGCTGGTGCCCGGGCTGCGGCGACTACTCGATCCTCAAGGCGGTGCAGATGGCGCTGCCCGAGCTCGGCGGTCGCCCGGAGACCACCGTGTTCGTGTCCGGCATCGGCTGCGCCGCTCGCTTCCCGTACTACATGGACACCTACGGGATGCACTCGATCCACGGTCGGGCGCCGGCCATCGCCACGGGCCTGGCGCTCGCTCGTCCCGACCTCGACGTGTGGGTGGTCGGCGGCGACGGCGACATGCTCTCGATCGGGGGCAACCACCTGATCCACGCGCTGCGGCGCAACGTGAACCTCACGATCCTGATGTTCAACAACCAGATCTACGGGCTCACCAAGGGCCAGTACTCGCCCACCAGCGAGGTCGGGAAGGTCACCAAGTCCACGCCGTTCGGCTCGCTCGACCAGCCGTTCAACCCGATCAGCGTGGCGCTCGGGGCCGAGGCCACCTTCGTGGCCCGCACCCACGACATGGACCGCAAGCACA
>JAGQSL010000207.1:0-1185 GCA_020439525.1 Acidimicrobiales bacterium
CGCCGTCGACCAGCGTCCATTGGTGGGTGCGCCGCACGGCCCCCTCCTCGCCGCAGCCGAGCACCGAGAGGAGCTCGGCCACCCGCAGCCCGCGGGGCTGGGTGGCGAGGTGGGCGTGGAGGCGCGCGCCGGCGTCGGTGGGCCCGACGACGGCCAGATCGAGCACGTAGGGGCGGATGTCGTCGGTGACGTCCTTGCCCTTGCGCTGTCGGGTCACCACCAGCTCGGGCGCGGCGAGCACCCGGGCGACGGCGGCGTCGAGGTCGGCCACGGCGGCGCCGCGGACCTCGATGTCCCACTCGCAGCTCTCGACCGCCTGTTGCAGCGAGGTCGTGCTCGTGGGGATGACCCCGACCGCATCGACCTCGATGCCCACCGGCAGCACCGCGCTGAGGCGGGCCGGCAGGGCGTCGAGCTCGGCGGGGCCGGGTAGGTTCGGAGCGTCGTCGGCGAGGTCGAGGTCGACGTACTCCGCGAGCGACTCGTGGCCGGTGGAGAGGGCCAGGCCGAAGTGCAGCTTCGGGTGCGGCGAGAAGCCCTGGGAGTAGGCGATGGGCAGGCCGGCTCGGCGGATCACCCGCTCCCACACCCTGGCGATGTCGCGGTGGCTGGTCCAGCGGACCTTGCCGAGCTTGGAGAACCGGACCCGGATCCTCACGAGCCGGCTCCGGCGGGCACCGGCTTCGACGCGAGCAGGGTCACCGGCACCTCGCCGCCGACCGCCAGGTCCTGGCCGGTGCCCTGCGAACCGCCCGCCGGCGGGACCGCCGAGGCGACGACGTGCTCGACGCCGTAGCCCGTACAGGCGCCGCAGTCGTAGCAGGGCGTCCAGCGGCAGTCTTCGAGGCCGACCTCGTCGAGCGCGTCGCGCCAATCCTGCCACAGGAAGTCCTTGTGGAGCCCGGCCGAGAGGTGGTCCCAGGGCAGGGTCTCGTCCTCGGCGCGGTGCCGGTAGGCGAGGTCCTCCACGCGCAGCCCGGCGCGCTCGAGGGCGTCCTCCCACAGGCGCAGGTCGAAGTGCTCGGACCACTCCTGGAACGTGCCGCCGTGGCGCCACACGTCCTCGATGACGTCGGCCATGCGCCGATCGCCCCGGCTCACCAGGCCCTCGGCCACGGTCGCCTTGGGGTCGTGCCACTTCAGCTGCACGGCCCGGTCGCGTCGCAGCTCGTCGCGCAGCAGGTT
>JAGQSL010000207.1:1277-3503 GCA_020439525.1 Acidimicrobiales bacterium
ACCGACACCGTGACCGACGGGCTCTTGTGGTGCTCGCGCCCGATCTCGACGCAGTTGCGGGCCAGGCGGGCGATGCCCAGCGTGTCCTCGTCGGTCTCGGTGGGCAGGCCGACGAGGAAGTAGAGCTTCATGCGCCGCCAGCCCTGCGAGTAGGCGCTGCGCACGGCGGCGTAGAGGTCCTCCTCGCGGATGAGCTTGTTGATCACCTGGCGCATCCGCCACGTGCCCGCCTCGGGGGCGAAGGTGAGGCCCGTGCGGCGCGCCTTTTGGATCTCGCCGGCGATGCCGACCGTGAAGGCGTCGACGCGCAGGGACGGAAGCGACACCGAGACGTTGCCGCAGCTCGGGTCGTCGACCGTGTCGCGCACGACCTCCTCGATGCCCGAGAAGTCGGCGGTGGACAGGGAGGTGAGCGCCACCTCGTCGTAGCCGGTGCGCTTCAGGCCCTCGGACACCATGGTGCGCACCTGCTCGGCGGGGCGCTCACGGACCGGACGGGTGATCATGCCGGCCTGGCAGAACCGACACCCGCGGGTGCAGCCGCGGAACACCTCGACGTTGAGGCGATCGTGGACCACCTCGGTGAGCGGCACCAGCTGCTGCTTCGGGTAGGGCCACTCGCCGAGGTCGGCGATCGTGCGCTTCTCGACCACCTCCGGCGCCGCCGGATCGTTCGGCACGGTCTCCACCAGCAGGCCGTCGTCGCCGTACACCGGGGTGTAGAGGCACGGCACGTAGACGCCGGCGATGCCGGCGAGCGAGCGGAGCACCTCGAGGCGGTCGGGCTTGCCGGCGCGCTTCCACGCGGCGACGACCTCGGTGATCTCCCCCACCGCCTCCTCGCCGTCGCCCAGCACCACGAAGTCGACGAAGTCGGCGATGGGCTCGGGGTTGTAGGTGCAGTGGCCGCCCACCCCGACGAGCAGGTCGTCGGCCGAGCGATCGACCGAGCGGACCGGGCACCCGGCCAGGTCGATCAGGTTCACCAGGTTCGTGTAGGTGAGCTCGGCGGACAGGTTGAAGGCCAGGAGGTCGAAGTCGCCGGCGGCGCGGTGGCTGTCGACCGAGAACAGCGGCAGGCCCTCGGCTCGGAGCAGCGCCTCGAGGTCGGTCCAGGGGGCATAGGCCCGCTCGGCGACGCCGTCGGCTCGCTCGTTGACGATCTCCCGGAGGATCTGGAGGCCCTGGTTGGGCAGTCCGATCTCGTAGGTGTCGGGATAGGCGAGCAGCCAGGCCGCTCGATCGGGGTGGTGCTCGGGGACCTGCGCCCCGTCCTCGCACCCGATGTAGCGGGCCGGCTTCTGCACCTTGCCGAGCAGCGGCTCGAGCTGGGTCCAGATGGTCATGACCGGCCGATCCTACCGTTCGGCCCGGCCGAGCCGGACATTCACGAGCGCACGAGCGCGGTGGGGTGAACGCACGCCCCCCGCCGGGCTCACGGAACCCTCACACCCCAGTGGTCCGATTCGGAGACCGTTCCCGGAGGTCTGCCCGTGCGCCGTTCCCTGCTCGTCCCCGTCATCGCCGCCGTCGCCGTGCTGGCCACGGCGTGCCTGCCGAACGACCCGGGGCCCGCAGGCCTCTACCGGGGCCCGCAGGCCTCGATCACCCCGGTGGTGACGCCCAAGGACTCGGGCGTCGTGTGGGGGCACGCGCCGAACATCGACGAGCACTACGGCGGCACGCTCTACGCCGGCACCGGCATCGAGGCCCCCGATCCCCGGCCGCCGCTCGTCGACGGCGACCAGCCCCTGCGCCTGTGGGTGGCGAACCCCAACGACGGGCGCACGAACCGCCCCGCCATCCTCTGGTTCCACGGCGGCGGCTTCGCGGTCGGCATCGACTCGATGTACGGCCTCGCCAACGGCACCGGCAAGGCGTACGCCAAGCGGGGCTACGTCTCGATCTCCGTCGAGTACCGCACCGACACCACGCTCGTGGGCTCCGGCACCCGGCCGCCTTCGCTGTGCCAGTGGGTGCAGGACTGGACCGGGTCGCCCACCGACGCCACCTACCTCGCGCGCAAGGCCCAGTGCGCCCGCAACATCATCGCCGCCCAGGAGGACGCCCTCGGGGCCATCCGCTGGGTCCGGGCCCATGCCACCGAGCTCGGCATCGACCCCAACCGCATCGCGGTGGGCGGGTTCTCCGCCGGCGCCGTGATCTCGTACTCCACGGCCTACCAGTGGGACCAGATCGGGACGACCAGCTACTTCGACGGCGACC
>JAGQSL010000207.1:3550-15717 GCA_020439525.1 Acidimicrobiales bacterium
ACCGCCGACGGCCTCGCCCCCACCACCATGGCCAAGGCCGACGCGCCCACGTCGTTCATCGCGTCCCGCTTCGACCAGGCCGCCGACTACCGCGGGACGGCGCTCACGACCCGCACCGCCCGGGGCGTGCCGCTCACCGCCGAGCTGACCTCCTACTGCACGGAGGGCCTCCACGCCGAGAAGCTCTACTCGGCCCACAAGGCCGAGACCGACCTGCAGTGGACTACGTTCCTCGCCCGGGAGCTGTTCCTCTACGGCGACGAGCCCGCGCCCAGCGCGGGCCCGATCTGCGACGGGGTCTGACCTCGCCGGGGCCGCGGCCGCCTCGACCGTCAGGTGAAGCGGCGCATGTGGACGCTGAGCACCAAGCCCATCGCCACGAACATGGTGAGCATCGCCGAGCCGCCGTAGGACACGAACGGCAGGGGGATGCCGGTGATGGGCATGATGCCCATGGTCATGCCGATGTTCTCGAAGCTCTGCACCACGAGCATCACCATGATCCCGGTGCACAGCAGGGTGCCGAACTCGTCGCGCGCCAGTTGCGCGGCGCGCCACACCCGCCAGACGATGGTGCCGAGCGCCAGCAGCAGCACCGACGAGCCGACGAAGCCGAGCTGCTCCCCCACCGCCGAGAAGATGAAGTCGGTGCGCTGCTCGGGGACGAACTCGCCGTTGGTCTGCGAGCCCTCGAACAGGCCCTGGCCCCACAAGCCCCCGGCGCCGATGGCGGCCTTGGACTGCTCGAGGTTGAACCGGGCCTTCTTCTCGGTGTCGGTGGTGGCGGTCTCGTCCTGGCGGACGTAGGTGGTGAGCCGGGCCACCTGGTAGTCCTTCAGCACCCCGGAGGTGAGCACGAGGGTGGTGCCCAAGATGGCGGCGATCGCCAGGCCGGCCATGATCCGCCCCGGCACGCCCACCACGAGGAGCAGGGCGAAGGCGACGGCGACCGAGACGAGCGTGGTGCCCAGATCGGGCTGGAGCAGCACGAGGAACATCGGGGCGCCGCACAGGCCGAGCAGCATGGCGACGCGGGTGTTGTCGAGGTCGCCGCGGAACTGCGAGGCGAGCCCGGCGAAGCCGATGATCATGCCGAGCTTGGCCAGCTCGGAGGGCTGCAGCTGGAAGCCCGGGAGCTGGAACCAGCCCTGCGTGCCCTTGGTGCGCGAGCCGATGCCCGGGACCAGCACCAAGACGAGCAGCAGCAGGCTGCCGCCGTAGACGAACGGCCAGTAGTCGCGCAGCTTGCGGTAGTCGAGGAGGGCGAGGCCGCCCATGATCGCCGACCCGAGCCCGATGAACATCAGGACCCGGACGAGGTAGCTGTTGTCGTAGGGCGCGACCGGGCCGCGGGTGGTGCTCCACACCATCACCGCGCCGAGGAGGCTCACGGCGAGCACCGCGCCGACGAGCACCAGGTCGACGTGGCGGAACGGCGAGGCCGGGTTGGTGCGCCAGTTGGTGAGCGGCTGGCGCGGTCGGTGCCGTCGGGCGGCGGGCGGTCCGTAGGTGGTGGCCATCAGTCGGTGGTGGAGGTGCCGATGTCGGCGGCGTCGGCGGCGGCGCTCTCGGCGTCGATCGACCCACCGGTGGGGATGGTGAAGGCGTCCAGCGAGCCGTCGGCGATCGACTGCAGCACCATGCGCACCGCAGGAGCGGCCGCCGATCCGCCCGATCCCGAGTACTCCAGCGTGGCCGTCGCGACCCAGCTCGACGGGCCACCCAGGGTGAAGCCGACGAAGACCGAGGTGTCCGGGCGCTCGCGGTTGGTCGTCGGATCCTTCCCGTTCTGGGCGGTGCCCGTCTTGCCGGCGAGGGGCATGCGATCGAACGGGAAGCCCGTGAAGGTGGTCACCGCCGTGCCCCGATCGATCTGACCCGTGGGGTCGACGACGCCCTGGAAGCCGTGCAGGAAGTCGTCGCGCGCGTCCTTGAAGTCGATCTGGCGGATCACGCGCTCGTCGAGGTCGGGCCGGTAGTGGATGGCCGTCGCGCTCCGGTAGCCCGTGATCTTCTCGATGACGGTGGGCTGGCGCAGCGTTCCCCCGTTGGACAGCGCGGCGTAGGCGTTGGCGCTCTGCAGGGGTGTGACCACGAGCTTCTGGCCGATCGCGATGTCGGCGCTGAAGCCGGTGTTCCAACGGCCCTGGTCACGTGCGACCGCCTCGTCGTTGTCGTACGCGCCCGGGTCGGCCCGGTAGAGCGCCAGCGCCAGCTCCAGCTCGGACGCCGGCGTGGGGATCTGGCCCTTCAGCTCGCCCGGGAGGTCGATGCCGGTCAGCTCGCCGTAGCCCAGGTCCTTCACCGCGTCCTGGAACGCCGTCTCGCCGAGCTGCTCGCGCTGCTCCCAGAACTGCCGGCCCACCTTGTAGAAGTAGACGTCGCTCGACACCGTGAGGGCCTTGGCGAGGGCGACCGAGCCGTGCACCGCGTCCTCCGCGTTGCGCTTGAGGCAGCCCTTGCCGTCTCCCTCGCAGAGCCGCTCGTAGCCGGGATCTTGGATCGTCGTCTCCGGTGTCCGGATGCCGGCCTTGATGGCGGCGTAGCCGCTCGCGAGCTTGAAGGTCGACGCCGGGAAGTACTCGCCGCGGATGGCTCGGTTGAGCAGCTTCGGCGTCACCGGATCGCCGTCGGCCTTGCGCTGCGCGATCTCCGCTGTCATGTCGTCGCCGCACGGCCCTTCGCGCGGCAGGCCCTGGAGGTCGCGCCACACGGGGCAGGGGATGCCGCCCACCAGCTCCGAGGGGTCGTAGGTCGGGTACGAGGCCATCGCTCGCACCTGGCTGGTGGTGGGGTCGAGCACCACCAGCGCGCCGGCTTCGTGACCCGGCCGGCCCTGGAACCTCTGCAGCAGCTGAGCCTGGAGCGCCTCCTCGGCCTTGTACTGGACCTTCACGTCGAGCGAGAGGTACACGTCGTCGCCCGGCTTGGGCTCGACGCGCTCCTTCTCCAGCTCGCGCACGATGGTGCCGGTGCGATCGACCTCGTACACCCGCTGGCCCGGGGTGCCCCGGAGATAGGACTCGTACTGCGCTTCGACGCCCGCGCGGCCGATCTCGTCGGTCTGGACGTAGGGCTTCTTCGAATCGTTGTCCTTCGAGAGCTCCTGCCACTGGTCGTCGTTCAGCGGGCCGACGTAGCCGAGCACGTGGGCGGCGAGGGACCCGTACGGGTACTCGCGCACGGTGGTGTGCTCCACGCTGACCGTCGGGTACCGGTCGGCCTGCTCGGCGAAGTAGATCTCCTCCTCGGGCGTGAGGTCCTCGGCGATCGGGATGGGCCGGAACTTGGTGAAGCGCGGGTCGTCGAGCTTCTTGCGGATGTCCTCGGCGGTGATCTGCTCGGGCACCGGCTTGCCGAACGAGAGCGCTTGGGCCAGCCGATCGACGAGCGCGTCCTGCTTGCCGTCGGAGAGCTCCTCGAAGTCCTGCTTGGCGATGCCCACGACGATCGACTCGCGGTTGTCGACCAACGGCACGCCGTTGCGATCGAGGATCCGCCCGCGCGGCGCCGGGGTGATGACGACCTCTCGGTTGTTGGTGGCGGCCTGGGCCTCGAACGAGTCGCCCTCCACGATCTGCAGGAACCACAGGCGCGCGAAGAGGGCGCCGAACAGGGAGAGGGTGGCGACGGCGAGCAGGCCGAGGCGATGCCGGGAGTCGGGGTTCATCGGAGCACGAACGGGGTGCGGCGGTCGTGATCGTCGACGATGGTCCACGCCAGCGCCCGGACCGCCAGGGGGGCGAGCACCGCGTTGACCACCGAGACGAGCACGACGATAGCGGTGAGGCTGGGGCCCTCGAGGGTCGGCTGGCCGAGCACGGCGCCCAGCACGGCGTAGAGCAGGATCCCCACCGCGCTGCCCGCCGCGGCGATGCCGGAGGGCGCGAGGCGCGACGAGCGGACCATCCCGCCGGTGAGGGCGCCCACGCCGTAGCCGACGAGCGTGGAGGTCAGGGCGGTGAGGCCGAAGGGGGTGGTGAGCACCACGTCGAAGGCGAGCCCGGAGGCGAAGCCCACGACCGCGCCCCGGTCGGGACCGGCCAGGTAGCCGGCGAGCACGGCGATCAGCAGCATCACGTCGGGGCGGGCGCCCTCGTAGGAGAACCTCGACAAGAGGGTGACCTGGAGGGTGAGGGCGCCGACCACGACCGCGGCGACGCGCAGCGGGCTCACGGCGGTGGGTCCTTGAGGACGACCTTGACGTAGCGCGAGGTGAGGTCGGCCGAGGGCTCGACCTCGTAGCGCGGGGCCACCCCGTCGGCGCCCTCCACCACCTTGCTCACCCGGCCCACGGGCAGGTCGCCGGGGATGGCCGTGCGATCGATGCCCGACGTGTAGATCGGGTCGCCCTCGCGCAGCTTGTCGTCGAGGGACTCGAGCGTGAGCACGAGCGGGCGATCGGGGCCTTGGCCCTCGACGGTGCCGAGCGTCCCGAGCTTGGTGGCGATGCCGATCTTCACGCCGGGCTTGGTGAGCAGGTCGACCGTGGCGCTCGAGCCCTTGACGTCGGACACCTTGCCGAGCACCCCGCCGCCGGTGACCACGGCCTGGTACTTCTTCACGCCGTTCGAGCTCCCGGCGTTCACCACGACGATCTGCTCGAAGCTCGAGATGGGCCCGGAGATGATCTCGGCGGCGCGGGTCCGCTCCCCCTCGACCTCGATCCCGAGCGCCTCGCGCAGCTGAGCGTTCTCCTGGATGAGCCGCTCGTTCTCGAGCTCCACGCCCTTGGCGTCCTCGAGCTGGCGCTTCAGGTCGGCGTTCTCGTCCTTGACGTCGTCGTAGTCGAACGCCCCCTTCCACCCGTTGGACAGGGGCTCGAAGATGGCGTTGCCGGCCGCCCGGAAGGGCCGGAACGCGGTGGCCAGCACGCTGCGGACCGGGTCGAGCGGGCCGGTGCCGGGCAGGTCGAGCACCAGGATCGTGACGGCGGTCAGGACCAGGAGGGCGAGGGTGGCGCGCGAGCGCGGGGAGCGTGAGGAGCGTCGGGGGAAGGCCACGGTGCGGGAGCCCGCGGGCTAGTTCTGGAGGCTGGTCGAGAACAGCACGCCCTTCAGGGCCTCGAACTCCTCGAGCGACTGCCCCGACCCGATGGCCACGCAGTCGAGGGGGTTCTGGGCGATGACGATCGGCATCCCGGTCTCGTGCGAGAGGCGGGCGTCGAGGCCGTGGAGCAGCGCGCCGCCCCCGGCGAGCACGATGCCCTGCTCCATGATGTCGGCGGCGAGCTCCGGCGGGGTCTTGTCGAGGGTGACCTTCACCGCGTCGCAGATGGCCGCGACCGGCTCCTCGATGGCCTCACGGATCTCCTCGGTCGTGGTGACGATCGTCTTCGGGAGCCCGGTGACGAGGTCGCGGCCGCGGATCTCGGCGTGCAGCTCCTCCTGGAGGCGCCACGCGGACCCGAGGGCGATCTTGACCTCCTCGGCGGTGCGCTCGCCCAGGGCGAGGCTGTACTCCTTCTTGATGTACTGGATGATCGCGTCGTCGAGCTCGTCGCCGCCCACGCGGACCGACTGGCTGCTGACGATGCCGCCCAGCGAGATCACCGCGACCTCGGTGGTGCCGCCGCCGATGTCGACGATCATGTTGCCCGTGGGCTCCTGCACCGGCAGGCCGGCGCCGATGGCGGCCGCCATCGGCTCCTCGATGATGTAGGCGGGCTTGCGGGCGCCGGCGTACTCGGCGGCCTCCTGCACGGCCCGCTGCTCGACACCGGTGATGCCCGACGGCACGCAGATCACCATGCGGGGCTTCACCCACCGGCGCTGGTGCACCCGGTGGATGAAGTAGCGGAGCATCTTCTCGCAGATCTCGAAGTCGGCGATGACGCCGTCCTTCAGCGGGCGGATGGCCTGGATGTGGGCCGGCGTGCGCCCGATCATCCGCTTGGCCTCGAGGCCGACGGCGAGCGGGCGGCCGTCCTTCACGTTGACCGCGACCACCGACGGCTCGTTCAGCACGATGCCGCGTCCACGCACGTAGACCAGGGTGTTGGCGGTGCCCAGATCGACCGCCATGTCGCGGCCCATGATGGAGGAGAGCGGGTTGTCAGCAGACACGTGACCCTCCGAAGGGCGGCGACGGCGGTGGTCGGAGGCTACGGGAGGTGGTTGGCCCTCACAAGGCGCCCCACCGGCCGCGAACCTCCGTCACGCCAGCCTAGCCGTCGTCACGCGATCGCAACAATCGTCGTCTAGCAGATCGACCTCGACGAGAGGTGGACCCTCGACCTCGCCCTCCCGTCGACCCCCACCCCTCCCCGAACTTCTGGCGCCGAGCCGCCCGGATCGGGCCGGTGCGCTCCAGAAGTTCGCTCGGGGTGCTCGGGGCCCCGGCGATCAGCGGCCGGGGAACCAGAGGGCGATCTCGCGCTCGGCCGACTCGGGGCCGTCCGAGCCGTGCACCAGGTTCTCGTTGGTGGTGGTGGCCAGGTCGCCGCGGATCGAGCCCGGCTGGGCCTCGGTCACCTGGGTCTTGCCGATGAGGATGCGGCCGAGCTCCCACGTGTTGTCGGCCGGGCCCTCGACGATCATGGCGACCACGGGCGAACGGGTGAGGAAGTCGACGAGCTCGCCGAAGAACGGCTTGTCGGCGTGCTCGGCGTAGTGGGCCTCGGCGAGGTCGCGGTCCACGCTGCGCAGCTCGAGCGCGGCGAGCGTGAGGCCCTTGCGCTCGAAGCGGGCCACGATCTCGCCGACCAGGCCCCGCTCGACGGCATCGGGCTTGCACATGATGAAGGTGCGGTTCGTCATAGTGAGCAGGACCCTACGGGCTGCCCGGAGGACCGCTCCAACCCGTCGACGCGCCCGAGCGGGCTCAGCCGCCCGCCACCGCCCAGCCCGCCGCCGTCTTGGCGATGGCGGCGCCGGCTTCGCCCACGTCCAGGTCGACGGCAGCCGCCGGTGCCCCCAGGAGGAAGCCCTGCCCGTAGGAGCATCCGAGCTCCTGCAGCAGTTCGAGCTGGGCGGGCGACTCGATGCCCTCGGCGATCACGTCGAGGGCGAGCGCGTCGCCCAGCGACACCACAGCCCGCACGATCTCGGCATCGCTCGGGTCGGTGCCGAGCCCGGCCACGAAGGTGCGGTCGAGCTTGACCGACGCGATCGGGAAGCGCTTCAGGTAGGCGAGGCTCGAGTAGCCGGTGCCGAAGTCGTCGACCGAGAGCGACACGCCGAGCTCGTGGAGGCGGTCGACGGTGCGCAGCGTCTCGCGGTCGGCGCCGATGACGGTGGACTCGCTGAACTCGAGGGCGAGGTCGCGAGGCGACAGGTCGTGGCGGCCGAGCACGTTCCAGATGGTGGGCAGGAACTCGGGCGAGGCGAGCTCTCGAGCTGAGACGTTCACGGCCACCCGGCGGGGGGCTCGACGACCGAGCGTGCGACGCCAGCCGGCGAACGCGGCGCACGACTGCTCGAGCACCACCCGGCCCACGGCGACGATCAGGCCCGAGTCGTCGGCCACCTCCAGGTAGCCGCCCGGGAGCTCGAGGTTGCCGTCCTCGTCCTGGATGCGCACGAGCGCCTCGACCGACGCCACCTCCCCGGTCGTGAGGTCGGCGATCGGCTGGTAGTGGGCGACGAGGCGGTCGTCGTCGATGGCTGCGCGCAGGCCGTGGTCGAGCTCGACGCGCCGCAGGGCCTCGGACCGCAGCGAGTCGGTGAAGACGTGGAAGCGGTTCCGCCCCTTCTCCTTGGCGCGGTAGAGCGCGGTGTCGGCGTCGCGCAGGAGGTTGGCGGCGCCGGCGGGATCCGAGGCGAAGGCGATCCCGATCGAGGTGCTGGTGTTGACCGTGCCCTGCGGGAGGTCGATCGGCTGGGCCACCACGTTGGCGAGGCGATCGGCGAGGGCGAGGACCTCCTCGTCGCGCACGCCGTCCACCAGCACCACGAACTCGTCACCGCCCAGGCGGGCGACCGTGTCGGCGGTGCGGACCGTGGCGGTCAGCCGGCGGGCCACCTCGACGAGGAGCAGGTCGCCGGCCTCGTGGCCGAGGGAGTCGTTGACCAGCTTGAAGCGGTCGAGGTCGAGGAAGAGCAGCGCGGCGCGCGACGACGTGCGACGGACCCGGGCGACCGCCTGGCCGAGGCGGTCGTTGAGCAGGGCCCGGTTCGGCAGGCCGGTGAGCGGGTCGTGGAACGCCTGCCACGTGATCTTGGATGCGGCCTCGGCCCGCTCGGTGATGTCGCGGACGTTGGCCACGACGCCCGCCACGGCGGGGTCGGCCAGGCGGTTCGTCGCCATGATCTCGACGTTGCGCCATCCCCCCTCCGACGTCGCCACCCGGACTTCGGCCTGGGCGGTCCCGCTGGGCCGCATCAGCAGCTCCTCGAAGGCCTCGGCGAGGCGGGCCCGATCTGCGGGGTGCACGATCGCCGTGAAGGGGCTGCCGAGCGACGAGTCGGGCGGGAAGCCGAGGATCCGCTCGATGGTCGGGCTGTGGTACGTGATGAAGCCATCGGCGTCCACGACGCAGACGATGTCGCTGCTGCGCTCCACCAGGGCCGCGAAGCGCCGCTCGCTGGCCTGGACCTCCTCGTTGGCGGCGGCCAGCTCCTGCATCACGCGACGGCGATCGCTGATGTCCTGCACGTGGGCCAGGAAGGCGGCGGGCTGACCCGACGGGTCGAAGACGAGCGACACGTCGATCTGGGCGGGGATCACCGTGCCGTCGCCGCAGAGGCAGCGGCGCTCGATCGTGTAGGAGGCCAGGCCCTCGGCCAGCACCTGGGCCAGGTTCTCACCCCCGACGTCGAGGTCCTCGGGGTGGATCAGGTCCACGTAGGAGGCACCGATCAGCTCGTCGGGCTCGCGGCCCAAGATGGCGCACACCGCCTGGTTGGCCTGGACGATCGTGCCGTCGGGGAGCGCGACCACCGCGCCGATTGGCGCGTGGTCGAACGCGAGGCGGAACAGGTCGCCTGCACTCGTGCTCGCCGCCGTCGGTTGCATCGCTGGTTCCGTCATCTCCCGCGCGGCCCCCTTCCGACAGAGGATCGGCAGGAGCGAGGAGGATGTGAGGCGTCAGCCCAACGGATCGCCCGGCTGGCCGCCGTCGCCCGACCATCGGCCGTCGGGGTGGAGGGTGAGCAGCTCGGCGCCGTCGTCGGTGACCACGAGGGTGTGCTCGAACTGCGCCGTGCGCTTGCCGTCGACCGTCGAGGCCGTCCAACCGTCGCTCCACAGCTTCTGCTGCCAGGCGCCCACGGCGATCATCGGCTCGATGGTGAAGGTCATGCCGGGCTCCATCCGCTGGTCGGCGCGCGGGTGGAAGTAGTGGAGGATCTCCGGTGGGGTGTGGAACTCGCGGCCGACGCCGTGGCCCACGAAGGCTCGTACGACGCCGAAGCCGGCCGCCTCGGCATGGTCCTGGATCGCCCGGCCGATGTCGCTGACCGGGCGACCAGGGGCGACCGCCTCGATGCCGAGCTGCGTGCACTCGCGCGTGACGCGGATGAGCCGGAGCGACTCGGGGTCGGCGGTGCCGACGGCCCAGGTGGCGTTGGTGTCGCCGTGCACGCCCTCGCGGAAGAGGGTGACGTCGAGGTTGACGATGTCGCCGTCGCGCAGCGGGCGGCTGTCGGGGATCCCGTGGCAGATGACCTCGTTCACGGAGGTGCAGACCGACTTCGGGAACGGCGGGTCGGTGCCGTAGTTCAGCGGGCTCGGGTAGCCGCCCGCCTCGATGCAGAGCCGGTGGCAGAGCGCGTCGAGCTCGTCGGTGGTGATCCCCGGCTCGATGGCCTCGCCGACCTGGCGGAGGATCTCGGCGGCGGCCCGGCCCGTGCGGCGCATCCGCTCGAGGGTGTCGGCGTCCTTCACCATCGGTTCGTTGCGATCGTCGGTGCCGCCGTGCTCGGCGTAGTGGGGCCGCTCGATCTCGGAGGGCACGGGCCGCCGCTCGCTGATCGTGCCGGCCACCACCCGATCGGTGGCCGCCTTGTGGCAGCGCTTGAACTTGTTGCCGCTCCCGCACCAGCACGGGTCGTTCGGGCGCATCTTGGCGAGCGGGGTCGGGGTGGTGGTGGCCATCAGGCGTCGACCTCCTGGCGGAGCTGGGCGCGGGCGGGGCCCACGACGTAGAGGGAGCCGGTGACGAGGACGAGGTCGTCGGGGCCGGCGAGGGCGAGGGCGCGGCGCACGGCCTCGCCCACATCGGGCACGGACTCGGCCACGATGCCGAGGGCATCGGCGGCGGCCGCCACCTCGGGCGCCGGGATGGCCCGGGGTGAGTCGGGGGTGCAGGCGACGAGGAACCCGGCCTCGCGTGCATCGAGGGCCTCGAGCATGTCGCCGGGGTCGCGGCCGCGCAGCAGACCGCACACCACGATCAGGGTGCCGAGCATCGTGAACTCGTCGCGGAGCGTGGCCGCGGCCCGCTCGGCCCCATCGAGGTTGTGGGCGGCGTCGAGCACCACGGTCGGTTCGCGGTGCACGATCTCGAAGCGTCCCGGCACGGTGAGCTGGGCGAAGGCCTGGCGGACCACGTCGTCGTCGAGGTGCCGATCGAAGAACGCCTCCACCGCGGCGAGCGCGACGGCCGCGTTGTCGGCCTGGTGCTCGCCGTGCAGCGGCAGGAGCACGTCATCGGTGGTGCCGAGCGGGGTGCGCAGCTCGATCGAGCGACCGCCGAGGGCGAGCACGTGCTGGTCGCAGTCGAAGTCGCTCCCCCGCCACCACGTCCGCTCGGCGTCGGTGGCGGCCAGCACGTCGTGCAGGTCGTCGCCCACCTCGCCGCAGATGAAGGTGCAGCCCGGCTTGACGATGCCGACCTTCTCCTCGGCGATGGCCCGGCGCCAGTCGCCCTCACCGTCGGTGTGGTCGCGGCCCACGTTGGTGAGCACGGCGACGGTGGCGTCGGCGACGTTGGTGGCGTCCCAGCGCCCGAGCATGCCGACCTCGACGACGGCGACATCGACCGCCACGTCGGCGAAGTGCACGAAGGCGGCGGCGGTGAGGATCTCGAAGTAGCTCGGCACCACGCCGGCCAGCTCCTCCACGGCGGCGACGGCGCCGATCGCCGCACCCAGCTCGTCGTCGCCGATGGGCTCGCCGTCGTAGGCGATGCGCTCGTTGATGGCCTCGAGGTGCGGGCTGGTGTAGGTGCCCACGGCGAGGCCCGCCTCGCGCAGCAGCGCGGTGACCATGCGGGCCACCGAGCCCTTCCCGTTGGTGCCGGTGATGTGGATCACCGGGTACGCGTGCTGCGGATCGCCGAGGGCGCCCACGAGGGCGCGCATCCGGTCGAGCGAGAGCCCCTCGGCCCGGCCGGCGGTGGCCTCGAGGTTGGTGTGCTGGTCGAGGTGGCGGAGGGCGGCGGCGAGGTTCACGGTCCGCTCACGCTACCGGGGGCCGCACCCGACCCCCGAGGTGCCGGGCGATCAGGCGTGGTGGAGGTCGGCGCGCAGGTGCTCGGGGACGGCCACGTCGAAGCGGGCTCGCAGCTGCTCGAGGTCCCACACGTCCACCTCTTCGGGCTCGTAGCCCTCGTGGTGGACCACCTGGGTGCCGGGCGTGAGGCACTGCACCCGTTCGCCGCCGATCCAGCCGGAGGTGAAGCCGTCGAAGGGGTAGTCGGGCTCGCCGCGGCCCACGGAGCGGTTGAGGTTCCACCGGTCGCCGTAGCGGTCGGCCGCCGCCACGACCAGGTCCACCTCCCGCCACCGGTCGTCGCGGTAGCTCCATCGGCCCGGGGCGTCGTCGTAGATGAGCGAGAACCCGTGGTCCTCCAAGGCCCGGCGGGCGGCGTCGGAGCGGGGTGCGTCGATGATCAGGTCGAGGTCGCCGTGGTCGCGGGTCTGGGTGCCGAGGAGCGCGTCGACCCCCCAGCCGCCTTCGATCCACACCTCGATCTTCGCGTCGGCGAAGATCCGCAGGACCTCGAGCACGTCACGCGCCTCCATCGCCACAGCAGCCATCCCCTCCGATCGATCGGTCCTCCCATCGGCAGGACCGGCGCGAACCTGAGGGCGCCGGGCTCAGCTGGCGGCGCGGCGCGGGCGGGGTGCCCGGGTGCTCGTGCTGCGGGGCACGAGGGTGGGGTTGACCTTCTCGAGGACGACCTCGGCGCTGATCACGCAGCGCTCGACGTCGGTGCGGCTCGGCAGGTCGTACATGACGTCGAGCAGCACCTCCTCGAGGATCGCCCGCAGGCCGCGGGCGCC
>JAGQSL010000207.1:15781-15909 GCA_020439525.1 Acidimicrobiales bacterium
AGCTCGAAGAACTTCTGGTACTGCTTGACCAGGGCGTTGCGGGGCTCGACGAGGATCTTGACCAGGGCCTCCTGGTCGAGGTTGTCGACCACGCCGACCACGGGCAGGCGGCCGATGAACTCGGGGAT
>JAGQSL010000208.1:0-218 GCA_020439525.1 Acidimicrobiales bacterium
TGGGACCCGTCGGCCGCTGCCGGGCCCAGCGCACCCACCGGGCCCGCTCGCTCCGTCCTCGGCGGGATCGCCGCCGTGGTCGGCGGTGCCCTGACGATCCTGGGCGTCTTCTCGGGATGGGTCACGCTCGGCCCGAGCGGCAACACCGTCACCGACTCGGCCTGGTCGCTCACGAGCGGCGACGGGTTCCTGAAGAGCAACGACCCCTACCTCCTGCT
>JAGQSL010000208.1:286-414 GCA_020439525.1 Acidimicrobiales bacterium
TCGCGGCGATCATCGTCGGCGTGGCCATCGTCGTCACCGCTGCGCTGAACTGGTCGTCGGTCGCCAGCTTCGTCACCGACAACTTCGCCTCGGACTTCGAGGCCAAGACCGCGATCGGCTTCTACCTG
>JAGQSL010000208.1:493-3868 GCA_020439525.1 Acidimicrobiales bacterium
ACCGGCGGCGGGAGCGGCATCGGCCTCGGCATCGCGTCGCGCCTGGCGGCCGATGGGGCCACGGTGACCATCTGCGGGCGCACGGCGTCGCGCCTGACCGACGCGATCGACGCCGTCGGTCCGATCGAGGGGGCCGGCTCGCTCCACGCCACCGTCGCCGACGTCACCGACGAGGACGCGGTGGTCGCAGCGGTGGCCGCGGCCGAGGAGCGCGCCGACGGACCGCTCGGCGTGGTGGTGGCCAACGCCGGGGGCAGCACGTCGATCGGTCCGGTGACCCAGCTCGACCTGGCCGCGTGGAACGAGACCCTCGCGCTCAACCTGACCGGCACGCTCCTCGCGCTCAAGCACGGGGCGGCCTCCATGGTGCGCGGGGGTGGCGGATCGTTCGTGGCCATCTCGTCGACGGCCGGTCGGCTGGTCCACCCCTGGTTCGGCGCCTACGGCCCGTCGAAGGCAGGCATCGACCAGCTGTGCCGCCAGGCGGCCGACGAGCTCGGGCCGAGCGGCGTGCGGGTCAACGCGGTGTGCCCCGGGCTCATCGACACCGACCTCGTCGAGTTCATCGTGGCCGGCGGCCCCGTGCTCGACAGCTACCGCGAGAACACGCCCATCGACCGCATCGGCACTCCCGACGACATCGCGGCCGCCGTGCGGTTCCTGGTCGGCCCCGAGGCCACGTGGCTCACCGGCCAGGTCCTCACCGTCGACGGCGGCCAGAGCCTCCGACGGGGGCCCTCGTTGGCCAGCGTCCTCGAGCCGCTCTTCGGCGAGGACGGCCTGCGCGGCGTCGTCGACCCTCCCTCGGCGTGATCCGCCCGGGGTCGCCGACCGCCGCCCGGTGACGGCCGAGCCCGCCAACTGGCGCGCCCACCTCCCCACCGGGGTGGATCCGGCGACGGTCGACCTCCTCGCCGAGCGCAGCCTCCCGGCCGCGTGGGCCGCCCGGTGGGCGGACCACGCCGCCGCCCCCACCGTGCACGACCGACGCTCGGGGTGGACGACGGCCGGCGAGCTCGAGGCGCGCAGCGCGGGGGCGGCGGCCCGGTTCCACGCGGCCGGCGCCCTCCCCGGCGACCGCATCTTGATCTCCGCCGCCTCCTCGCTCGCCCTGGTGGTGGCCCACGTGGCGGCCTTGCGGCTCGGGCTGGTGGTCGTGCCGGCGAACACCGCCTACCGCGAGCGCGAGCTGGTCCACCTGGTGACCGACGCCCGGCCGACGCTCGCCGTGGTCGACGACCCGACGTGCGCCCGATGGGTGGTCGACGCCGACGACCGGGTGGTGGCCACCGGCCCCGACCTCGACCTGCTCCCCGCCGGCCGCGAGCACCCGCTGCTCGACCGCTCGGCGCCCGACGACCCGGCGCTGCTCGCCTACACCTCGGGCACCACCGGCTCACCGAAGGGCGCCCTCCTGTCGCACGGCAACCTGCTCTCCTCGGCGGAGGCCCTGCGGATCGCCTGGCGCTGGACGCCGGACGACCGCCTCGTGCTGCCGCTGCCGCTGTTCCACCTGCACGGCCTCGGGGTGGGCCTGCACGGCACGCTGCTCGCCGGCGCGGGGGTCGTGCTGCACGAGGCCTTCGACCCGGGCCGCGTGGTCGACGCCGTGCGCGACGAGCGCGCCACCCTCCTCTTCGGCGTCCCGACGCTGTGGCAGCGCCTCCTCGCCTCCGGGCGCGCCGGCGAGCTCGACGGGCTCCGGCTCGGCGTGTCGGGCAGCGCCCCCCTCGACGCCCAGCTGCACCGGGCGATCGCCGAGGCCACCGGGCAGCGGCTGATCGAGCGCTACGGGATGACCGAGACGGTGATGAACGTGTCCAACCCCTACGACGGCGAGCGGCGGCCCGGGACGGTGGGCATCCCCCTCCCCCACGTGTCGCTGCGGCTGGCCCCGGGCACCGGCGAGATCCTGCTGCGCGGCCCCAACGTCTTCGCCGGCTACTGGGAGCGACCCGATGCGACCGCCGACAGCTTCGTCGACGGGTGGTTCGCCACCGGCGACGTCGGCGCCATCGACGACGACGGCTACGTGCGCATCGTGGGTCGTCGCAAGGAGCTCATCATCAGCGGCGGGTACAACGTGTACCCCCGCGAGGTGGAGGACGTGCTGCGCCGCCACCCGTCGGTGAGCGACGTGGCCGTGATCGGCCTCCCCCACCCCGACTGGGGCGAGGAGGTGGTCGCCGTGGTCGAGGGCGGCGACCCCGGTGCCGACGCGGCCCTCCGGGTGCTCGCGGTCGACGAGCTCGCTCCCTACAAGCGACCCAAGCGGATCGTGCACGTCGAGGCGCTGCCCCGCAACGCCCTCGGCAAGGTGGTGAAGGCCGAGGTGCGCGACCTGGTCGGGTGATCGTCCAGCGCGGTCAGTCCGCGACCCGGAGCTGGCCGGTCACCTTCGTCGGGGCCACCCGCACGAGCAGCTCGCCGGGCACCCCGTTGCGGGCGCCGTAGGCCTCGGCCTGGTCGGCCCCCATGTACCGCCCGGCGATCACGGCGGCCCACCGACGCACCTCGGCGAGGTCCTCCGAGATGGTCGCGGTGCCGGCCACGACCACGAACGAGAACGGCGGCGCCTCGTCGTCGAAGCACAGCGACACCCTCGGCTCGTGGCGCAGCGCCCGGCCCTTCGCGGTGTCGGCCCCGGTGTTGAAAAGGAGGTCGTCGCCGTCGCGCGCCACCCAGACCGGGGCCACGAGCGGCGCGCCCGATGCGAGGACGACCGCGAGCTTGGCCGTGCGGGGCCGGGCGAAGGCCCAGTCGAGGGCGTCGGCGGAGCTCAGCGAGGTGGCCATGGCACCAGTCTGGCGGCCCCGGCGGGACCTTCGCCTCGATTCCCGATGCCCCGCGAGGGGTACCGTGCGGGCATGGACGCTCCCGTGATGCTCTGCGCCGATGGATCCGAGCTCTCGACCGAGGCGTTGCGCGCCGGGCTCGAGCTGGTGCGACCCGACCTGCCCCGGCAGGTGGTCACCGTGGCCCTCGAGCCCGACCCCACGCTGCTGACCGGCACGGGCATGGCGGGCGGGGTCATGTCACCCGACGCCTTCCAGCGGGCCGTGGACGACGCCGACGAGGAAGCTCGGCAGGTGGCGCTCGAGGTCGCCGCCACCCTCGGCGTGGACTCGGCGCACATCGTCGTGCTCCGCGGCGACCCGGCGGCGGCGCTCGTGCAGCACGCCGAGTCGGTGCGGGCCTCCGCGGTCGTCATCGGCACCCGAGGGCGCGGCGGCATCAAGCGCGCCGTGCTCGGGTCGGTGTCCGACCACGTCATCCGCCACGCCCCGTGCCCGGTGGTGGTCGCCACCCACCACGGCGCCGAGCACGAGCCCGGCTGAGGGCCCTACCCGAGGGCCACGCCCAGGGCGGTGAGGC
>JAGQSL010000209.1:0-5594 GCA_020439525.1 Acidimicrobiales bacterium
GGATCACGATCGCCGGGTCCTTCAGCAGCATCCGGGCGATGGCGAGGCGCTGCTTCTCGCCGCCCGAGAGGCGGTAGCCCCGCTCGCCGACGACCGTGGCGTACCCGTCGGGCAGGGCGGCGATCACGTCGTGGATCCGCGCCGCCCGGGCGGCGGCCTCCAGCTCGGCCAGGGTGGCGTCGGGCTTGGCGTAGCGGAGGTTGTCGGCCACCGACTCGTGGAACAGGTGCGGGTCTTGGCTCACCACGCCGATCGCCGAGCGCAGGCTGGCCTGGGTGAGCGTCCGCACGTCGTGGCCGTCGACGCGCAGCGCCCCGGCGGTGACGTCGTAGAGGCGGGGCACCAGCTGGCTGATGGTCGTCTTGCCGGCCCCCGACGGGCCCACGAGGGCCACCAGCTCGCCGGGCTCGATGGCGAAGGTGACGTCGTGGAGCACCGGCCCGGCGCCGGCGTCGGGGGCGGCGAGCTGGGCGGCCGACTCGAGCGAGGCGACCGACGACTCGAGCCCGCTCGGGTAGGCGAAGGTCACGTGGTCGAGCTCGACGCGCCCGGCGGGGAGCAGCAGCTCGGTGGCGTCGGGCGCGTCGGTGATCGGGTTGGGCGCGTCGAGCACCTCGAACACCCGGTCGAAGCTGACGAACGCGGTCATGAGGTCGACCCGGGCGTTGGTGAGGCTGGTGAGCGGGGCGTAGATCTGCACGACGAAGATGCCGAGGGCCACGAGCGTGCCCGGGGTGATGGACCCCGAGATCACCAGGCGCCCGCCGATCAGGTAGATGATCGCCGTGCCGACCGCGCCCACGAGGGTGAGGGCGGTCATGAACGTGCGGGAGTACATGGCGCTGCGGACGCCGATGTCGCGCACCCGACCGGCCTTGGCGCTGAACGTCTCGGCCTCGAGGTCCTGGTTGCCGAACAGCTTCACGAGCAGGGCGCCGGACACGCCGAAGCGCTCGGTCATGGTGGCGTTCATCTCGGCGTTGAGGTCGAAGCCGTCTCGCGTGATGCCGGCGAGGCGGCCGCCCACCCGCTTGGCCGGGAGGAGGAAGACCGGCAGGAGCAGGAGGCTCAAGATGGTGAGGCGCCACTCGAGCACCGCCATCGCCGTGAGCGTGGTGACGAGCGTGACGACGTTCGACACCACCGTGCCCAGGGTGCCGGTGACGGCGCGCTGGGCGCCGATCACGTCGTTGTTCATGCGGCTGACGAGCGCGCCCGTCTGGGTCCGGGTGAAGAACGAGATGGGCTGGCGCTGGACGTGGTCGAACAGCGCCGAGCGCAGGTCGTAGATGAGGCCCTCACCGATGGTGGACGACAGCCATCGCTCGACCATCCCGAGCGCGGCCTGGGCGAAGGCGACGCCGATCAGCAGGCCGGCGAGGAGCGTGACCTGTCGGGTGTCGTCGTTGGGGACGGCATCGTCGATGATCGCCTTGATGACGAGCGCCGGGGCGAGGGCGAGGACGGCCTCGACGATCACGATCAGGAGGAACCAGCCCACGCGGGCGCGGTAGGCGTGGGCGAACTGCCACACCCGCTTCACCAGCCCGGGCGTGAGGGTGGCCCGCTTGGCGGACTGGTCCGCCATCATCATCCGGTGCATCACTGAGGGGTCCATGGCGCAGGTGAGGCTACGGCCCGCTCGCCCCAACCCCTCGCGTGGGGCATGGGCCCGGTGCCGTGGGGGTAGACGGCGGGCGTGCGCCCGTGGGAGCCTGGGCGCTGAACGGTGTTCACCGAGGAGGGGTCGTGGGTCGGATCGGGCGTGTGGCAGGACTGCTGGCGGGGGTGGCCGTGCTGGTCGGCCTGGTGACGGGCTGCGAGCCCAACTACGAGGTGAAGCGGACCGAGGTGAACCTCGCGCTCCCGTGCAACGGCACCACGACGATCGCCGCGGATTGGGCGATCCCCCAGGGCGTGACGCCGACCGGCTTCGTCTGGCTCCAGCACGGCTTCGCCCGGAGCAACGACAACATGGCCAGCCTGGAGACGAGGTACGCCTCGCGCGGCTGGATCGTCGTGACCCCCAACCTGGCGGCGTTCGGCAGCTGCAACATCAACGACTCGGGCGCCCACTCGGCGATCGCCTCGCTGCTGGCCGGCTCCACCGCGGCCGGCTCCAACCTCGAGGCGAGCTACGACGCCGCCCGCACCAAGCTCGGCCTGCCGGCGGCGAACCTCCCGGCCAACTTCGTGCTCTCGGGCCACTCGGCGGGCGGCGCGGCCATGACCGTGGTCGGCGGGCTGGTGAACACCAACGCCTCGAGCACCGTGCGGGCCCGGCTCAAGGGCCTGGTGCTGCTCGACCCGGTGGAGAACTCGGGCAACGGGATGGCCGCCCAGCTGCCGAACCTGGCGAACAAGCCGGTGTACACGATCTCGGGCGGCGACTCGTCGTGCAACTCGAACAGCTCGGGCACCAAGGCGCTGCTGCCCCGACGCAGCGGGTTCGTGGGCGTGCGCCTGCCGAGCGGCTGCCACTGCGACGCCGAGGGCGACTCGACCGACGGCCTCTGCACGCTCGTGTGCGGCACGCCGAAGGCGGCGAACAAGGACGCTCTCAAGCAGCTGGCGGGCGACTGGGTGTCGGACCTGCTCGCCGGCAAGGTGACCGCGTCGGCCTACCCGGGCGGCGACTACTACGAGAAGACCAAGGCGGCGGGCACCATCTCAACCCTCACCGGCACCGCCTGAGCCGAGCCCACCCCCGGGTACTGACCCCGACCGACGTCGGTCGGCCGACGGAGATCGCGGGGAGTTCGCCCGCGGCGCGGCGATGGCGGCACGCTGGGCGCGTGCCCGCCGCGTCCACCGCCCTGGGGGAGATCGCCCCCGCGCTGGCGTTCCTGCTGCTGGCGGTGCCCCTCGCCGCCCTCCTCGACGAGCTCGGCCTGTTCGAGGCGGTCGCCGCGTGGATGCAGCGCCGCTGGCCCGAGCTGCCGGTGGCGGGGCTGTGGGCCCTGGCGGCGGGCACGACCGTCGTGCTCAACCTCGACACCACCGTCGTGCTGCTCGGGCCGCTCTACCTGCGCCTGGCCCGGCGCTCGGGCGTGGACCCGCTGCCCCTCGCCCTGGTGCCCCTGCTGCTCGCCGCGTTCGCCTCGTCGGTGCTGCCCGTGTCGAACCTGACGACGCTCATCGCCGCCGAGCGGCTGGGGCTGGGCACCGGCGAGGTGGTCGCCCACCTCGGGCTGCCCTCGCTGGCGGCCGTGGTCGTGGGCTGGTTCGCCTACCGCCGCCACCACCCGGCACACCTGCCCGCGCCGGCGGTGGCGGTCGTCGTCGAGCCCGATCGGCGGGCCCTGCGGATCGGCGGGGCGGTGGTGGGGGCCCTGCTGGTGGCGTTCACCGCCGGGGCCGCCGCCGGCCTCTCGCCCTGGATCGCCGTGCTCGTCGCCGACCTCGTCCTCGTCGCCGTGGTGCGGCGGGTGCCGTGGCGCGAGGTGCCGCTGGGCACCGCGCTCGGGGTGGCCGCCATCGCCGCCGTGCTCGCCGAGGTGCTGCCGTCGAGCGCCCTCGACGGCGTGCGCGGTGCCCACGGGCCCGGCTCGCTCGCCCTCGTCGTGCTCGGAGCGACGGCGGCGGCGAACGCGGTCGACAACATCCCGGCCACCCTCGCGGTGCTCGAAGGGGCCACCGGGGCCACCCCCGGGCTGTGGGCGTGGCTGGTGGGGGTCAACGTGGGGTCGGTGCTGCTGCCGATCGGCGCGCTCGCCAACCTGCTCTGGCGGCGCATCGTGCGCGAGGACGGCATCGAGCTGCCCGCCGCCGCCTACGCCCGGGCCGTCGTGCCCCTCGCCCTCGCCCCGCTCGCGGCGGCGACGCTCGTGGCCGCCCTCACCCTCGGACGGTGATGGTCGACCGGGTGTCGGCCGCCACGTCCTCCTCGGTGAACGCGACCGGGCGCCAGTCCTTCTCGCTGAAGCGACGCGTGGCCTCGGTGTAGTCGTCGGCCGAGCGGTCCTCGGTGTTCGAGTAGGTGAGGAACACCTTGGCCTGCGGGCCGTCGTCGGTGAACGCGAGCGCCATCAGGAACGAGGTCCCGTTGTTGACCGGGTAGCCGGTCTCGCCGTCGAGGGTGCTCAGCTGCGAGCCGTCCACCAGCCGCTCGCGGTCCTGCTCGAGGAGCTTCGGGTCGCGGATCGAGGCCCCGCTGCCGAACCCGACCACGTTGGTGGTGCCGTCGAAGGCGTTGCCGCCGTGGATCGGGATGCGCTCGCCGTCGCGCAGGGCGAACTGGGCCTCGCCCAGGGTCACGTCGGGGGCGAAGCCGGCCGCGTCGAGCGCCTGGACGGCGTAGGCCAGGCGCTCGAGCGCCAGGTCGGCGCGCTCGCCGTCGCCCGCCCGGGCCAGGCCGCTCGGGGTGCCGAGGGGGTCGGCCGGGTCGAAGGGCTCGGCCCACAGGTCGCCGGCCTCGGTGAGGTCGGACGACGAGAAGCGGCTCAGCAGCTCACGCCACAGCGGGGCGCCGGCCGAGTCCAGGTCGTAGATCCCGTCCCACGTGGCCAGCACGTCGCAGGCGGCCGAGATGTCGACGGTGCCGCCGGGCAGGCCCGGGTTGCCGTCCTCGCCGACCGAGACCTCCGGGACGGTCACCTCGTCCACCCCCTCGCAGCGGTCGACGACCTCGGCGCGCAGCGCCCGAGCGGTGAACCCCTCGTTGAGGAGGGCGGCGTCGGCCAGCTCGTCGAGGTCGAACGTGCCGTCCTCGCCGCTCGGCCCGTCGGCGGAGGTGTCGCTCAGGACCGACGCGTTCTCTCGGGTGCGCGGGGAGCGGGCGGTGCCCTGCCGACCGTGCAGCGGGGAGTAGTCGCCCTCGAGCAGCTCGGTGGCGTGGGGCATCCAGAACGAGTCGTTCGCGTTGAACACGTAGTCCTCGCGCTCCACCTGGGGCTGGTCGGCGAAGGGGACCAGGCCGGGGTCGCGGGCCCCGTCCTCCTCGACCCACTCGAAGGTGGGGTCGGACCCGTCGAGCAGCACCACGCCGTTCTGGGCTGCCACCTGGGTGACCGGGTCGGTCTCGAGGGCGGCGTCGTAGGCGGCGATCGCCTCGTCGCTCAGGTCGGGCGTGGCCGACGTGTCCGCGTACCAGGCCCGCCCGTCGGCCGAGGTGGCGATGGTGTTGAACAGCGGGACGCCGTTCGCCTCGGCGTGCACCTGCTGGAACTCGTCGAAGTCCTTCGCCTCCAGCATCCCGAAGTACTGGTCGATGAACTCGTCGTCGTCGATGTTGGCGTCGCGATAGGTGATGGTCGCGTCGGCGGTCCACCCGAACCCGGGGAAGTCGAGGATCGGGCCGTAGTGCGACGACCAGCTGGTGTGGGTGACCGTCTCGAGGTCGCCGTCGTCGCCCAGCACCTCGATCTCGAGGTCCTTCGAGGTCATCTGGCGGGTCTCGTCGCCGTAGACGTAGCTGGTGGGATCGCCGGGGACGAGGTCGAGGGAGTAGGCGGTGAGCCGGTTGCCGGCCGAGACCGTGTGGGTCCACCCGAACTCGCTCGTGAAGCCGATGCCGATGCCGGGAACGCCCGAGAGCTGCACGCCGTAGGCGTCGGCCACGCCCGGGACCGTGAGGTGCACCTCCCAGAACCGCA
>JAGQSL010000209.1:5657-5872 GCA_020439525.1 Acidimicrobiales bacterium
CGTTGGAGGCGATGGGGGCCTCGGCCAGCGCGCCGATGGCGCCCGCCGGTGCGGCGGTCGTCGTCCCGGCCGCGTCGGTGGCGCCGATGCCGGTGGCGGACGTCGGCGCGGGTGCCTTGGCACCGGGGACGGCCTGGCCCTCACCCTCGCCGGCCACCGGGGGCTGGGCGGTGGCGATGTAGGCGCCGGCGCGGGTGCCGCTGGCGTTGAGGGCG
>JAGQSL010000209.1:5929-6088 GCA_020439525.1 Acidimicrobiales bacterium
CCACTCGGCGCCCTGGCACCAGCCGGCCACGCCGTCGGTCCCGACGTCCGCGAGGTGGGCGTTCCATCCGGCGGCGTAGGCCTCGAAGAGCTCCCGGTTCTCGGCGGGCTGGTCGGCCCAGTCGTCGATCGCCCGGTCGTAGATGCCGATGGTGCGCCA
>JAGQSL010000210.1:0-16196 GCA_020439525.1 Acidimicrobiales bacterium
TTGGTGGGCTCGTCGAGCAGGAGGACGTCGGAGCCGGCGAAGAGGATGCGCACCACCTCGACGCGGCGGCGCTGGCCGCCCGAGAGGGCGCCGAGGGGCAGGTCGAGCTTGTCGTCGGCCAGCCCGATGCCCGCGGCCAGGCGGCGCACCTCGGACTCCGCCGAGTAGCCCCCGTCCATCCGGAACGTCTCGAGCGCCCGGGTGTAGCGATCGATCGCCCGCGGCGTCGGGTCGGCCTCCATCGCCACCTGGAGCTTGTCGATGCGGTCGAGCGCCGCGTCGAACCCGCGGCCCGACAGCACGTGGCGCAGGGCGGTGACGTCGTCGGGCACCAGATCGAGCCGCGGGTCCTGGGGCAGGTAGCCGAGGCCGCCGTCCCACCGGACGTTGCCCCTCGCCGCCTCGTTGGCGCCGCCGATGACCTTCAGCATCGACGTCTTGCCGGCGCCGTTGCGGCCCACGAGCCCGACCTTCTCGCCGGCGCGCACGGTGAAGCTCACGCCGTCGATCAGGGTGACCCCACCCACGTCGACCCGGAGGTCCATCACCTGCAGCACGGCGGTCCAGGGTGCCAGACCCGCTCCGGGCTCCCACCATCGGATGCCCGGCCGGGCACCGTGCGCCGCGGGCCTAGCCTGGGCCGCCCGCACAACAGGAGGCCTCCATGGGTTGGTTCGCACGGCGGAAGGCAGCGGGCGTCGAGCACGAGGAGCACGAGGAGCCCGTCGTGATCGACCTGGGGCTCCAGAAGGGGTTCGAGGTCGAGTACCAGGTGTCGCGGCTCCACGAGCTCGGCCTCGAGGTCTTCCTGCTCGCCCAGAGCGAGAACCCCCGCCTCGGCGACCTGTTCCCCAAGCACTGCCGGCTCTACGTGCCGCCTGCGGACGTGCCGCGGGTGCGAGCCGAGCTCGAGGCCGTCGGCCTGCTGTAGGCCCCGACTCGGCGGGGAGGCGGCGGGGTAGAACGACGCCGTGCTGCTCGCCGACGTCGTCGCCACCTCCGCCTCGGTCGCCGCCACCTCGGCGCGCAACGCCAAGCGCGACCTGCTCGCGGACCTGCTCCGCCGCCTCGATGCCCCCGAGGTGGTCCCCACCGTGGGCTTCCTCACGGGCGAGCCCCGCCAGGGCCGCATCGGGGTGGGGTGGCGCACCCTCCAGGCCGTCGAGCGCCGGCCCGCCGACGAACCGAGCGTCGAGGTCCTCGAGCTCGACGCCGCCATCGACGAGCTGGCCGTGCTCGCCGGGCCGGGCTCGGCCGGGCGGCGCCAGGACCTGCTCGCCCGGCTGTTCGCCCGCCTCACGGCCGAGGAGGCGGCCTTCGTGGTTCGCCTCGTCGGCGGCGAGCTGCGCCAGGGCGCCCTCGCCGGGGTGATGACCGACGCCGTGGCCCGCGCCGCCGACGTGCCGGCCACCGTGGTGCGCCGAGCCCTGATGCTCGGCGGCCGGCTCGACGAGGTGGCCCGCGTCGCCCTGGTCGAGGGCCGCCCGAGCCTCGAGGCGGTCCAGCTGGAGGTGGGCCGGGGGCTGCAGCCCATGCTGGCCTCGACCGCCGCCTCGGTCGCCGAGGCCGTCGACGACCTCGGGCTCGCCGCCGTCGAGTGGAAGCTCGACGGCATCCGCATCCAGGTGCACCGCGTCGGCGACGACGTGCGCACCTACACCCGCAACCTGAACGACATCACCGAGCGGCTCCCCCAGGTCGCCGAGCTCGTGCGCACCTTCCCGGCCGAGCGGCTCGTGCTCGACGGCGAGGCGCTCGTGGTCGACCCGGCCAGCGGACGCCCCGTCGCCTTCCAGGACTCGGCCAGCGAGATCCGCGCCGAGGGCAAGGGTGGCGAGGTGGTCCCGTTCTTCTTCGACCTGGTCCACCTCGACGGGCGCGACCTGCTCGACGAGCCGCTGTCGGTCCGCCGGCCGCTCCTCGCCGAGGTGGCGGGCCCCTCGACGATCCCCGGCACGATCACCGACGACCCGGCGACGGGCGAGGCCGTGTTGGCCAGCGCGCTCGCCGCCGGCCACGAGGGCGTGGTGGTCAAGGGAGCGGAGACGCCCTACGAGGCGGGCCGGCGGGGCAAGGGGTGGCGCAAGGTCAAGCCGGTGCACACGCTCGACCTCGTGGTGCTCGGCGTGGAGTGGGGCAGCGGCCGGCGCACGGGCTGGCTGTCGAACCTGCACCTCGGCGCCCGGGCGGTCGACGGGTCCGACGTCGCGTCGCGCCACGGCTTCGTGATGGTGGGCAAGACCTTCAAGGGGCTCACCGACGAGCTGCTGCGGTGGCAGACCGAGCGCTTCCTCGCCCTGGCCGACGGCGCCAAGGAGTGGGCCGGCCCGCAGACCGGGGTGGTGTGGGTGCGCCCCGAGCAGGTGGTGGAGATCGCCCTCGACGGCGTGCAGCGCAGCACCCGCTACCCGGGCGGCGTGGCCCTCCGCTTCGCCCGGGTGGTGCGCTACCGCGACGACAAGGAGTCGAGCGAGGCCGACACGATCAGCACGGTGCAGGCGATGCTCGCCGGTTCGTGACCGACCGGTAGGTTCGCTCCCGTGGGCGACGGGACGGACGAGGTCGAGCTGCACCTGGCCTTCTGGAACACGTGGCTGCTCTCCCCCCGGCTGGCCCGGCGCGGCCCTCGCCTCCCCGACCTGGGCGGCTGGTTCGGCCCCGACGTGGCCCGCCGGGCACCGCTCGTGGGCGCCGCGGTCCGGGGCCGGTTCGACGCCGTCGCCCTGAGCGAGGTCTTCGAGGCGTCGGAGCAAGACGCGGTGGCCGGCGCCTGGCCCGAGGCCAGCTTCGTCGCCGGGCCGGGGGCCCAGCGCCTTCGCCTCCAGAGCAGCGGACTGATGGCCCTCGTGGCCCCCGGCGTGGAGCTGCTCCGCACCGAGCGCCACGCCTACCGGTCCGGCGGTGACCTGCGCGACTCGGACACCTACGCCACCAAGGGCGCGTTGCTCACCACCATCCGGTCCCGAGCAGGTGGTCCCCCCGTCGACCTCATCAGCACCCACCTGTTCGCCGGGGGCGACCTGCTGCCCATCCCGGGCGCCGACGACGCCGCCCGCCACCACCTCGCCCGCATGGCCCAGGTCGACGAGCTGGTGGGGTTCATCGAGCGGGTGCACGACCCCGACCACGTCCTCGTGGTCGCCGGCGACCTCAACGTGCGCGCCGACGACCCCGACCCGCGCCTCGCCTCGCCCGACGAGCGCTACCGCGACCTCGCCGCCCACCTCGACCGAGCCGGGCTCCACGACGTGTGGGCCGACCACGGCCGGGGCCCGGGGCCCACCTGCACCTTCGCCGACCCGGCCGACCTGCCGCCCGACCCCGACGAGCCCGACCGGGTGGTCGACCGCGACGACGACGCCTCCGGGGAGCGCATCGACTACCTCTGGCTCCGCATCCCGCCCTCGATCGAGGGCCGGGTCGCGGTGGGTCGACCCCGGCGCTGGGCGTTCTCGGGGCGGGGCGTGCGCGGCGGGCCGGCGGGCTCGTTGTCGGACCACCTGGCGCTCTCGGTCGCGCTCCACCTCCCTGCGTGACACCATCGGAGGCGTGCTCCCACCGCCCGACCACCCCCTCGTCGCCCTCCCACCCCAGCCCCAGGGCGTGCCCTGGCCCACCGATGCGTGGCCCGAGGGCGACCCGGCGGACGCCGGCGCCGACGAGGGCCGGCTGACCGAGCTGCTCGACGAGCTGGTCGGCGCCGAGCCCCACCCGACCCTCGGGCGCACCTACGCCGCGGCGGTCGTGGCCGGCGGTCGCCTGGTCGCCGAGCGCTACGGCCGTCGGGTCGTGGCGGACCTGCGCTCGCTCGAGCCCGATCCGCCGCACGAGGACGTCACCCCCGACTCGCTCCTCCTGAGCTGGTCGATCGCCAAGAGCATCACCAGCCTGGCGGTCGGCGTCGCGGTCGGCGACGGCTCGGTGCGGATCGACGAGCCCGTGTCCGACCCCGCCTGGAGCGAGCCGGGCGACCCGCGCGCGGCCATCACCTGGGCCGACCTGTTGACCATGCGCCCCGGGCTGCGCTGGCTCGAGGAGTACTACGAGCTGGCCGAGGACGCCATGCCCGACGTGGTCACGATGCTCTTCGGCGAGGGCGCCGCCGACATGGCCGCCTTCGCGGCGGCGTTCCCGCTGGTGGCCGAGCCGGGCTCGCCCGAGGCCTACACGTACTCCTCGGGCACGACGAACATCATCGCCGCCAACCTCCAGCGGCGCCTCGGCCTCGATGGCGACGCCGTGGTCGGGTTCCTGCACGAGCGGATCTTCGGGCCGATCGGGATGCGCTCGGCCGAGGCCGACGTCGACGCCGCCGGCACGTTCATCGGCTCGTCGTACGTCCGGGCCACCTTGCGCGACTGGTGCCGGTTCGGGCTGCTCGCCCTCCGCGACGGCCGCTGGGACGGCACGCACCTCGTCCCGGCCGGCTGGATCGACTGGTCCCGGCGGGCGCGCTCGTGGGATGAGACGGTGCTCCACGGCGCCCAGTGGTGGGCGTGGGACGATCCCGAGACCCCCTTCGGCGCCCACGGCTTCGAGGGCCAGCGCATCATCGCCTTCCCCGCCCGAGACGTCGTCGTGGTGCGGTTCGGTCGCTCGGGCTCCGATGCCGCGCCCGCGCTCAACGCCCACCTCCACGAGGTCGCCCGCTGCTTCCCCGAGCGCACCTGAGCCCTGAAGCCTGAACCTCGTTCAGCGACGTGGTAGCTTCCGGTGCGGCGCGCCTGCGGCGGGCGCGGCCACCGAGGGGGAACCATGACGAAGCTGCGCACCACCCGTGTCCTCGCCCTGGCGGTCGTGCCGCTGGTCCTGCTGCTGTCGAGCTGCAAGGTCTCCGACATCACCGATCCCATCGAGGAGATCACCAAGCCCATCGTCGACCCGCTCAAGGACCTCTTCGGCCTGGGCGACGACGAGATCGCCACCCCGCGGTTCGAGCTGGTCAACGGCATCACCATCCAGGTCGTGATCCGCTTCGACGACATCAAGGCCGGCATCCCCGTCACCGTCCACCTGCGCTGCGCCGGCGGCACCGAGGCCACCCAGACCGTGACCCTCCACGACACCGGGTCGCTCGCCGTCGGCGAGACCACCTTCACCCCGGGTTGGCCCGCGGGGACCGACTGCATCGTGAGCCAGGACATCGTGCACGGCGTCGACACGGTCGAGCGCACGATCGAGTGGCTGCAGAGCGACGAGGTCCAAGCCGTCTTCGACGGCGCCTGACCTAGGTCTGCAGGTCGAAGAGGGCCTCGGCGAGCGAGCGCAGCTCGTCGTCCCAGCTCGTCGGCTCGTCGAGCGGCAGCACCACGAACTTCGACGCGCCCACCGCGACGAAGCCCTCCACCCGCGAGCGCAGCTCGTCGAGGCCCACCGGCACGACGAGGCGCGGATCGAGCTCGGGGCGCCGGCGGGCGAGCAGGGCGCGCACCCGATCGGGCACCCCCGTGCGGGAGTAGGCGATGAGCGCGCCGAGGTGCTCGGGGTCGATGGTTCGGCCGTGCTGGGCGGCGGTGGCCTCGATCATCGGCCACCCCGCGGCCACGTCGTCGACGGTGCAGAACGAGGGCAGCCACCCATCGCCCAGCCGCCCGACCCGGCGCAGCTCCGAGGGCGCCTGGCCGCCGAGCCACACGTCGATCGGCTGCTGGATCGGCTGGGGCCGCAGCGTGACGTCGTCGACCGCGAACCGCGGCCCGTCGTGGGTGACGTGATCCTCGGTCCAGAGCCGGCGCAGCAAGCCGAGCGCCTCGTCGAACCAGGCCGAGCGCTCCTCGCGGCGCACGCCGAAGGCCCGGTGCTCGGCGGGGGCGAGCGCGCCGAGGCCGACCGCCGGGAGGAACCGTCCGCCCGAGAGCCGGTCGAGCGACGCCATCTCCTTCGCCAGCACCACCGGGTTGCGGCCAGGCAGCACCAGCACGCTCGTGCCGAGCTTGAGCCGGCGGGTGCGGCCGGCGGCGAAGGCGAGCGCCGCGAGCGGATCGGGCGCGTCGCCGGTGAGGCGCTCGGACAGCCAGAGCGAATCGAAGCGGAGGCCCTCGAGGGCGTCGACGAGCGATCCGAAGGGGCCCGACTCGTTGGCCGACGTGTGGGTCCCGAGCCCGAAGCCGATCCGCACCTTCACCCCCGGCAGGCTACGACCCCGCCCTACGCTCCCCCGCCATGACCGATGCGCCGCTCGATCCGCTCGCCGCCTTCCGCCTCGACGGGCGCGTCGCCATCGTGACGGGCGCGTCGGCCGGGCTCGGACGTCGCTTCGCGCGCGTCCTGCACGCCGCCGGCGCCACCGTGGTGGCCGCCGCCCGTCGGGCCGAGGCCCTCGAGGAACTGGCCGCGGAGCTGGGCGATCGGCTGGTGCCGGTGCCCACGGACCTCGCCGTGGACGGCGACCGGGCCCGGCTGGTGGCCCGGGCCGTCGATGCGGGTGGCCGCCTCGACGTGCTGGTGAACAACGCCGGGATCTCCACGATCGTGCCCGCCGAGCGGGAGGCGCCCGAGGAGTGGGCGCGGGTGGTGGAGCTGAACCTCACGGCGCCCTTCCGCCTGGCGCAGCTGGCCTACGAACCGATGCTCGCGACCGGCGGCGGGACGATCGTCAACGTGTCGTCGATCCTCGGCCTGGTGGCGGGGACCCCGGTGAAGCAGGCCGGCTACTGCGCGTCCAAGGGTGGGCTCGTCAACCTCACCCGCGAGCTCGGCGCCCAGTGGGCCCGACGGGGCATCCGCGTGAACGGGATCGCGCCGGGCTGGTTCCGCAGCGAGATGACCGAGGTGATGTGGGGCGATCCGGCATCCGAGGCCTACGTGGAGCGAGGTGCCCCACTGGGACGTGAAGGAGCCGAGCACGAGCTGGACGGGGCGCTGCTGTTCCTCGCGTCCGACGCGAGCAGCTACGTGGTCGGCCAGACCCTCGCCGTCGACGGAGGTTGGACGATCACGTGACCCCCCGTGACGTGCTCGTGCTCGGCTGCGGGCGCAGCGGGACCTCGATCTTCGGGGAGCTGTTCGAGGCCCTGCCCGGCTACCGGTACCTGTCGGAGCCATCGCTCGACGACCTGCGGTGCACCGAGCGCGGCGGGGGCGCGATCGCCGTCAAGGTGCCCCGGGTCGACCCTCGGCTGCCCGCGCCGCCCGGCCTGCCGCTCCCGCTCGACGCCATGGTCGAGGCCCTGCACGAGCCGCTCGTGGTGTGGATCGTGCGCCATCCCCTCGATGCCGTCGCCTCGCTCCGGGTGGGCATCGACGATGGCTGGGGCCACCACCCACGGCCGCCAGACTGGGAGCGCTGGCTCGATCGGCCCCTCGTGGAGCGGTGCGCCCACCACTGGGCGACGATCAACGGCGCCGGCTGGGGGGCGGTGGCGTCGCAGGTGGCCGCCACGGTCCGGTTCGAAGACCTGATCGCCGACCCCGAGGCGACCGCCCGGGCCACCGCCCGGCTCGTCGGCGCCGACGCCGACGCCGACGCGGCGACGGCGGCCGCGTGGTGGTCCCGGGTGCGAGACCGAGACGACGACCAGTTCGTCGAAGCCCAGACGTCGCGACGTCGCTCGCGCGCCGACCACACGGTGCGCGTCGGTCGCTGGAGGGAGAACCTCGAGCCCACCGACGTCGCCCGGATCGCCCCGATCGTGGCCGACGCGGCGGCGACCTTCGGCTACGAGCTCCCGTCGCGACCCGGCGACCACGAGCACCGCGAGGATCGGCCGTGACCGCGTCGGAGCGAGGATTCCGAGCACGGGGCGCCACCGACATCTAACGTCGCCGTCAACGAGCACGAGGGGGATGATCGTGGAGCGACGGAGGATGCGGTCCTGGCTGATGCTGGTGGCCATCGTCACGGGCGTGTGCGCCTGGCAGGCAGCAGGTGGACCGGCGAGCGCCCGGTCCGACGCCCCGGCACCGAGCTGCGAGGGGGACGAGGTCGACCTGCCCTCGGGCGCGACGCTCTGCGACGGAGGCAGCGGCGCCGCGGAGACCTCCGCCGGGCCCGCCTCGATCCTGCTGACCAAGACCGTGGGCCTCGACCGCAACTCGTGTGCCATCACCAACGGCATCACGATCAGCAGCGGCACCGACGAGGTCATCTACTGCTACTCGGTGGAGAACACCGGCTCGGTGCCGCTCGACAGCCACGACCTGACCGACGACAAGCTCGGCCAGCTGCTCGACGGCTTCTCCTACGTCCTCGCGCCGGGCGGCAAGACCTTCGCCACCGCCGCGGCGACGCTGGACGGCAACCCGCAGGTGATCACGAACGTGGCGACGTGGACGGCCACCAACGGCACCGACACCGCCGATTCGACCGCGCAGGCGACGGTGACCGTGGAGGACGGGGCGTCCGCTCCCACCGTCAGCGCCAAGGCCGAGGAGGGCGAGGCGAGCGCCACGTGGACCGTGCCGACCTCGAACGGCGGCCACCCGATCCTCGGCTACCGGGTGACGCTGCTGAAGGACGGCGCACCGATGTCGACCACCGACGTGGGCAACGTGCTGACCACCGAGGCGACCGGCCTGGAGAACGGCCACGACTACCGCTTCGCGGTGCGCGCCCTGACCGAGACGGGCCCCGGGATGGAGGGCCTCTCCCCGACCGTGTCGGTCGACTGGTGGCTCCCCTGGAGCTCCGCCAGCAAGGCGGGCACCGAGATCTACACCTGGTTGACGGGCAAGGCCCCGACCGCGGGCCAGCTCAGCGCGTTCATCGCCGCCGGCGATGGTGGCGTCCTGCCCGGCGCGCAGATCGACGCCCTGCGCGACGGGAGCGACGCGACCGGCAACGTGGACCCGGTCATCCGGCTCTACTCCGCGTACTTCCTGCGACCCCCGGACAAGAGCGGCTTCGCGTTCTGGCTCAACCGTCGCCGATCCGGGTCGTGGACGATCGCCAAGATCTCGGCGAACTTCGCCGACTCGAGCGAGTTCAAGAACCGCTACGGCAGCCTGTCCAACAGCGACTTCGTGACCCTCGTGTACCAGAACGTGCTGGGCCGCGCTCCCGACTCGGGGGGCCTGTCGTACTGGACGGGCCAGCTCGACCAGCGCAAGAAGTCGCGCGGCCAGGTGATGGCGAACTTCTCGGAGTCCAACGAGTACCGGACCAAGCGGGCCTCCTACGTCGACGCCTCGTCGCTGCTCCTCCAGCTGCTCGGCACCTCGCCCAGCCGGAGCGCGGCGGAGGCGCTCGCCGCCGAGATCGACGGGTCCACGCTCGCCGTCACGGTCCGGCGGCTCATCCACGAGCCGTCGTTCGACGCCCGGGCCGGCTGACCCACCGCCCCTGACGGTTCAGCCGCCGCCGTCGTCGAGCTGGCGCTCCAGCTCGTCGACGGCGGCCGCGACCTCCGGCGATCGGTCCGACGCTCGCAGCTCGTCGAGCAGCGAGCGGGCGTCGTCCGGGCGACCCTGGGCGAGCCGCACCCGGGCCAGCTCGAGGCGCGCCGCCGACCGGTGGCTGCGGTAGCCCGTGGCCAGCTCGAACTGCAGGGCGGCGGCCCGGAGCACCTCGGCCGCGCCCTCGGGCGACCCGAGCGACGCCTCGGCCAGCAGCAGCCGGCCGTACGGGAGGTGCAGATCATCGGTCGCGGCCAACCGCCCGAGCAGCTCCCGATAGGTGGCGGCCCCGGCATCGAGGTGACGCCGAGCCACCGTGGGGTCCGCCGCGGCCAGCGCGGCGAGGACCTCCACCTGCGCGTGCGCCACGTCGATGCCGACGTCGGCCGGCGCCCGCTCCGCCGCCTGGTCGTAGGCGACGAGCGCCTCGTCGAGCAGCGTTCGCCGCAGCGCGGGATCCGTCGACGGCCGGCCGGCGAAGGCCACCAGGTCGTCGGCCATCGCCGTCCGGTACGCGGGCTCCTCGCCGACCCACGAGGCGGCCGTCCGGTCGTGGCGCAGCGCCTCGAGCGGCCGATCGTGCGCCCGCGCGACGAGCGCCCGGTGGTGGGCGCGGTCGGCGATGGCGGGACGGATGGCCACGACGACGAGCCCGGCCGAGAGCGCGACGGCGCCGACGGCGAGCGGCCAGGGGACCTCGCGAGGCACCGGGCGCCGCGTCGCGCCGGCGGCTCGCGCCTGGACGAGGGCGGGGTCGGCGAGGGCCACGAGCGCACCGAGGCCGAGCCAGCCGGTGAGGGCGAGGCCCGGCGCGTCGATGGAGACGAGCGATTGCAAGACGTAGGCGCCGGTGAGCCCGCCGAAGCCGGCGAGCAACCACCGGTGCGCATCGGCGACGCGCCGCCGGGCCCGCCACGTGGCCACGCCCACGACGCCGAGGAGCCACACGTGGGCGAGCATCGCCGGCACGCCTGCGGTCGCCGCCCGGTCGAGGGGGACGTCGTGGGCTTCGTCGGCCGAGATGAGCAGGTCCTCGCCCCTCGATGATCGATGGGTTGCGACCTCCTCGCCGAAGTCGTCCGGACCGACGCCCACCAGGGGGTGCTCGACGACCATCGACCCGGCACTGGCCCAGATGTTGGCGCGCTGCTCGAACCCGGTCGCCTCGATGAGCGACGACCCGAAGGGCAGCCGATCGGGCAGGTCGTCGACCACCAGCGCGAGCGCCGAGCCACCCACCAGGAGGCCGGCAGCCACCAGGACCGCGACCCGCGCGGGTCGGGGAAGGAGGTCTCGGTCGAGGAGCACGGCGACCACGACGCCACCGGCGAGGGCGAGCACGCCTCCGGCGGTCCTCGTCACGACCACGCCGACGACGAGCGCGACCGCGAGGGCGGCCAGCCCCCGCCGGGCCGGGCGCGAGGCTGTCGAGCGGCGCCCGGCGAGCACGAGCGGCACGACCATGGCCAGGTGCGCCCCGCTGAAGTTCGGGTTCCCCGCCACGCCGATCACCCGTCCGCCCTCCCCGCGGAGCTGCCAGCCGACCGGGCGCAGGCCGGCCTGCTCGAGCAGCACCCATCCCGCCCCGATCGCACCGGCGATGCCGATGGCGACGGCGAGCGACGCGAGCCGCTCCGGACGCCACCAGGTGGTGACGACCACTGCGGCGGCGAGCACCGCACACGCCAGGAGCGAGGCCAGCCCGTCGTAGCGGCCGCGCGCGCCGATGATGGATCCGACGGGCGTGTCGTCGAAGGCGACGGCGACCGCCGTCCACCCCACCAGCACCGCCACCGGCACCAGCGCCTGCGGCCGAGGCGGCCACGCCGCCCGCCCGCGGGCGAGGCGGTCGGCGGCGAGGCCGAGGCCGGCGACGACCGCCCCGATCCACAGCAGGGTCGCCTTCGGGAGCACCGCCGGATCGGCCAGCGGAGCGGCGACGACGACCGGGACGGCGATCGCCGCGCCGAGCACCGCCGGACCGGCCAGGCGCGGGAGGGTCGACGCGATCCGGTTGCCCATCGACGCTGACGCTAGAGGCGCGAGCGGTCGACGGCCGAGCCGCGCCGTCAGGGAGCGGGCGCGTCGCCGATGGAGACCACGGTGAGGTCGTCGCCGAAGACCACCTCGCCGTCGAAGCCGGCCTTCGCCCGGGCGATCCACTCGTCCTCGGTGCCCGGCGCCGGGGTGGGGACCTGGTGGGTGAGCACGAGGGTCCCGACGCCGCCGCGCTGGGCCACCTCACCCGCCTGCTCGGGCGTGGAGTGGTAGTCCATCGTGTCGAGGAACCGCTGGAGCGGCACCTGGGAGACGAGGTCGGCCCGCAGCACCGTCTGCACGTAGGCGTCGGCGCCGGCGCACAGCTCGTCGAGGCCGGCGCAGGGCACGCCGTCGCCGCCGATCACCACGGCGTGGCCACCGTGCTCGATCCGGTAGCCGAGCGTCGGTTCCACCGGGCGGTGGTCGGTGGCCGCACCGAGGATGCGCACATCGGCCTCCTCGTCGACCAGCACGACGCCTCCGGCCGACTCGGTGACCTGCACCACCGGGCCCTCGGTGAGGTCCTCGTGGTGGGCGATGCGGTACCCGATGTCGGGCTCGAGCATCGCCAGGATGCCGTCGACGACGCGCTGGGTCCCCACCGGGCCGAGCACGGGCAGCGGGTTCGGGGCGAGGCTGGTGATCCACCGACCGGTGACCGCGTCGTTCAGGTCGGTGATGTGGTCGCTGTGGAGGTGGGTGAGCAGCACCGCCGACAGCGTCGACCACGGTTGCGCCGCGGCCGCGAGGCGCAGCCCCACGCCACGCCCGGCGTCGAAGAGGTACGCCCGGCCCCCGGCGCGCACGAGCGTGGAGGGTCCGGCGCGGTTCGGGTCGGGCAGCGGGCTGCCGGTGCCGAGGAGGGTGATCTCGATGGTCATCGTCGCCCGCCTCAGCCGAACGGTCCGCGCAGGACCTTGTCGGCCGACCCGGCGCAGGGCAGCACCGCCGCTCGCTCCAGCGCCGCGTCGCGGTGCGCCAGGGCGTCCTCGTAGCCCGGGTAGTCGGTGAGGCGCAGGAAGGCCGAGCGCGAGGGGTACCAGACCGCCAGCACCTCGTCGTAGGCGTCGTGCTCGCAGCCGATGATCGGGGCGATGGCGTCGGTCATCCACAGCACCTCGCCGCCGAGCCAGCGGATGGCTTCGAGCGCGACCATCCCGTACTTCAGGTAGGTGTCGCGCCCCGAGGCGCCGCCGGCGTCGCGACCGTCTTCGTAGACCGCCACGTCGCGGAACTTGTTGAGGTTCAACATGACGACCGGGCCGTCGTCGGCCTCGATCGCCTCGGCGTAGGCAGCGAACTGCGCCTCGTCGGGAAAGGTGTGCGGCGTCGGCATCGGTGCCCCCTCGAGCTCGCAGCGTCCCCCGCTGCCCAGCCCACCCTAGTTGTGGCACAGAGATTGTCAATACTCTGCCATCAGAGGAAGCTCTTCAGCACCTCGCGGGTCGCGGTCGCCGCCGGCTCGTCGGTGAGGAACTCGACCGCCACGAAGTCGGTGACCCCCGCGCTGCGCATGCGCTCGATGCCGGCGCGCACCTCGGCCTCGGAGCCGATGATGGCGACGTCGGCGGGACCGTCCACGCCCTCGCGGTCGAGCATCGCGCGGTAGCTGGGCAGCGAGCCGTAGACCTCGAACACGCGCGCCGCGCGCTCCCGCGCCGACTCGAGGTCGTCGGTCACCGCGACCGGCAGGGCGCCGACCACGCGCATGTCGCCCGTGCCCGCGGCCGCCGCTGCGCTGCGGATGGTGGGCACCGTGTGCTCGCCGAGCGTCCGCGGGCCCGTCATCCACGTGACCGTGCCCGCCGTGAGCTCGGCGGCGATCTGCAACATGGCGGGGCCGAGCGCGGCGACCATCACCGGCACCGGCGGCGCCCCCTCGACCATCACCTGGGCCCGCGCCGTGAGGGTCTCGCCGGCGAACGACACGTTCTCGCCCTGGCACAGCGGCACCAGGGCGGTGAGGTACTCGCGCATGTGCCGAGCCGGCTTCGAGAACGAGTAGCCGTACATGGCCTCGATCACGATCTGGTGCGACAGCCCGACCCCGAGGGTGAGCCGGCCCCCGCTCACCGCCGAGACGGTGAGCGCCTGCTGGGCGAGGGCCACGGGATGGCGGGGGTAGCTGGGCACGACCGCCGTCCCCAGCTCGATGCGGGGCACCTGCGACGCGATGAGCGTGTGGGCGCACAGGGCGTCGACGCCGAAGATGTGGGGCAGCCAGAAGGAGTCGAAGCCGTCGGCCTCCGCCAGCCGAGCCGTCTCGAGGAGGGTGGCGACGTTGGCGTCGCCCGAGAAGATGCCGATGCGCATCGACCCGTTCTACCCGCCGCGGCGCGCGATCGGGCGAGGGTCAGCCGGTGTAGGTGGGCGAGCCGCCGATCGGGGTGGCGGGCGGTGCGTCGCGACCTCCGGGGTCGACGGCCGGCGCGGTGGTCGTCGTCGTCTCGTCGACGGGCGCGTTGGCGCAGATCCCCTCGGGGAGCTCGCCGACGGCCACGGCGTAGGACTCCTTGGTGGTGGCGACGGCGTCGGCGTCGAACGTGTCGATGATCCGGAAGTCCACGGTCGCCCGGGTCGGCGTGAACGTCACCAGCCCGTAGCCCTGGTACAGCAGGTCGATGTAGTCGACGTGGGGGTTGGCCCCCAGGAAGGCCGCCTCGAGGGCGTGCACGCCGGCCTCCTGCTCCTCCTTCGGCTGGCCGGGGAAGAACTGGTCGCGCACGTCGGGGTCGGCGGTGAGCGAACCGCACACGTACTCGCGCGCCACGATCGGCGAGCCCGGGCCCACGTGGCCCTCCTCGCCCGGGAGGTCGTCGTAGTCGGGGCGGATGCCGCACTCGAACCAGATGTGGGTGTGGCCGGAGGTGATGATGACGTTCTCGACGCACTCGTCGGCGATGAGGTCCATGATCGCCCGGCGCTCGGCCCAGTAGCCGTCCCACTGCTCGGTGGAGAAGTACTTGCCGCCGTTGGGGTGCCAGCCTTCGGGTGGGTCGGCCCGCACGGCGGGGGTGTCGTAGTCCTCGAGCCGCAGGGCCACGAACGGGTAGCCGGTGCCGATGTGCTTCCAGGTCGCCGTGCTCGACGTGAGGATGTCCTCGAGCCAGGCGAACTGCTCGGCGCCGAGGCTGGAGCGATCGGGGTCGAAGATGGCGGCGCCGCTCGGCAGGGCCGTGTCGGTGGTGGGCAGCAGCCCGTCGGGCACGTTGGCGTCGATCAGCACGTCGCGCTTCGAGCGCACGTCGAGGAGCGGGAAGTCGACCAGGTCGCCCCACTGCAGGCGCCGGTGCACCTGGAACCCGCCGTCGGTCGGGTCGAGGTGCGGGGCGAACTCGAACCACGCCTTCTTGGCGTTGGTGAACCGCGGCTCGGGCATCGTCTTGTCGACGCCGTTCACGAACTCGCCGTCGTCCCACATCATCACCATCGGGTACGTGGCGTGGAGGTCCTGGAGGAGCGGGTTCGACTTGAAGCGACGCCAGACCGCCCGGTAGTCGTCGAGGGTGATCGTCCCGCCGTCGGACACGTAGATGTAGTCGCCGTAGTGCACCACGAAGTCGAGGTCCTCGGCGGCCATCGCCCGGTGGGCCACGTAGAACGAGGCGGTGGTCTGCTGGCAGGAGCAGAAGGTGAAGCGGAGCCGCTCGGGTGACGACCCCGGCGCCGGGGCCGTGCGCAGGCGACCCGTCCGGCTCGTGGCCGAGCCGTAGCGGAAGCGGTAGTGGAACCAGCCGTCGGCGGGCAGCCCGGCGACCCGCGCGTGCACGCAGTGGGCGTTCTCGGCGAGGGCGGTGACCGTGCCCGACGCCAGGATCGTGGCGAAGTCGTCCGTGGCGCTCACCTCCCACGCGACCTCGACGCCCGAGCCGGCGTCGGCCTCGGGGTCGACCTGCGTCCAGATCACCGCGCCGTCGGGGAGCGGGTCGCCCGCAGCCACGCCCAGCGGGTAGGCCGGATCGATCGGCGTCGGCGCCGCGTCGGCGGGCAGGTCGGACCACGTCGGCCGCAGGGCGGCCGCCGCGCCGCTCGCACCGAGCATCGCCAGGAACGTGCGCCGCTTCAGGTCCATGCCGCGGAACGGGCTGGTCATCGTGGTCCCCCTTCGTCGATCCGGGGCATCTTGGCAGCCGCCGGTGGCGCGCGGGCGACCCGCGGGCGAACGCCCGGTGGCGTGCGTAGTGTCCGGCGCGTGAAGGTCGACCTCAGCATCCGTGACTTCCTCGATCGGGCCGCCACCGTCTACCCGGAGCGGGTGGGCGTGGTCGACGAGCCCGACCAGCCCGCCGCCTCCTGGGGTGCGGTGACCTACGGCGAGGTGGCCCGCCGAGCCGCCGCCCAGGCCGCCGCCCTCGATCGCCTCGGCGTGCCCCGCGGGGCCCGGGTGGCGATGGTGTCGCACAACTCGGCTCGGATGCTCACGTCGTTCTTCGGCGTCAGCGGGTGGGGCCGCATCTTCGTGCCCGTGAACTTCCGCCTCGCCGCCGAGGAGGTCCGCTACATCGTGGAGCACTGCGGCGCCGACGTGCTGCTGGTCGATCCCGAGCTGGAGGACGCGCTCGGCGGCATCGGCGCCGCCCACCGCTTCACGATCGGCGCCGAGTCCGACGGGGCGATCTTCGGCCTCGACGGCTCGCTCGACGGCGTCGAGCCCGAACCGTGGGCCCCCGACGAGGACGCCACCGCGGTCATCAACTACACGAGCGGCACCACCGCCCGGCCCAAGGGCGTCGAGCAGACCCACCGCTCCCTCTGGCTGAACGCCTCCACGTTCGGGTGGCAGGCGGGGGTGAGCGATCGCGACGTGTACCTGCACACGCTGC
>JAGQSL010000210.1:16218-16470 GCA_020439525.1 Acidimicrobiales bacterium
TGTTCCACTGCAACGGCTGGGGCCAGCCCTACGCCACCGCCGGCATGGGGGTGCCCCAGGTGGTGCTGCGCAAGGTCGACGGCGCGGAGATCCTCCGCCGGGTCGACCAGCACGGTGTCACCTACCTCTGCGGGGCGCCGGCGGTCGTGGCCATGATCCTCGACGCCGCCCACGAGTGGGACGGCCCGATCCCCGGCGCCGGGCGGACGCGCATCGTCGTCGCCGGCGCGCCGCCGCCCACCCGCACCATCG
>JAGQSL010000018.1 GCA_020439525.1 Acidimicrobiales bacterium
TCGCCCTGTTCGGCTACGAGCTGGCCCCCACCGGCCTGCCGGCCGATCCGCCGAAGGCCGGCGAGGTGTACGCCGACCGGTCGCTCGAGAGCGAGGACGTCGAGGTGGGGAGCGAGCTGCGCCTCGGACCGGCCCGTAGCCCGGTGACCGTCATCGGGTGGATCGACGACAGCCAGTACTCGGGCCAGGGCACCCTCTGGGGCTCGCTCGACACCTGGCGCGAGGTCACCGCCGCCAACCGGCCCGACGCGGTGGCCGGCGACGGGGTCGTGCAGGCGCTCCTCATCGAGGACGCGGCGAGCGACCCGACGACGAGCGCGTCGGTCGACGAGGCCACCGGGGGCGCCACCCAGACGCTCACGATCGACGAGGCCATCGCCGCCATCCCCGGCGTCGAGCAGCAGCAGGCCACGTTCAACCAGATCATCGGGGTCACCGTGGTCATCGCCATCGTCGTGGTCGCCCTGTTCTTCGCCCTGCTCACCGTCGAGCGCACCGCGCTCTACGGCGTGCTCAAGGCCATCGGCGCTCGCTCGTCGACGATCTTCGGCGGCGTCGTGCTCCAAGCGGTCCTCGTCACCCTCGGCGCCGCCGTCTTGGGCGCCGGCGCCGCCCTGCTCCTCGACGCGCTCATCCCGCCCGGGGCCATCCCGTTCGTGGCCTTGCCCGGTCGGCTGCTGAGCAGCGTCGCCTACCTGCTCGTGGCCGCCGTCATCGGCTGCGCCTTCTCCCTGCGCCGGGTGCTCCGCATCGACCCGGCCTCTGCCATCGGAGGTTCCGCATGACCACCGCCACCGCCACCGACCTCGCCCTGCGCATGGAGGGCGTCCGCAAGACGTACCAGGTGGGCGACGAGGAGGTCGTCGCCCTCGACCACGCCACGCTCGAGGTCGGCGGCGACGAGATCATCGCCCTCGTGGGCCCGTCGGGCTCGGGCAAGACCACCCTGTGCTCGATCGCCGGCGGGATCCTCGCCGCCACCGAGGGCTCGGTCGTCGTCGGCGGCCACGACATCACCGGCTACTCGGCCAAGCAGCTCACCGACTTCCGCCGGGAGGAGGTCGGGTTCGTGTTCCAGAGCGTGAACCTCGTGCCCTTCCTCACCGCCCGCGAGAACCTGCTCGTGGTCGACGAGGTGGGGCGGCGCACCGGCGCCAAGGCCAAGGATCGCGCCGACCAGCTGCTCGAGGAGCTCGGGCTCACCGACCGGGCGAACAACCTGCCGGGCCAGCTCTCGGGCGGCCAGAAGCAGCGCGTCGCCATCGGTCGGGCGCTGATGAACGAGCCGAGCCTGGTGCTCTTCGACGAGCCGACCTCGGCGCTCGACACCAAGCTGGGCGATCAGGTGGTGCACCTCATCCGCGACGAGATGAAGGCCCGCGGCACCGCGGCGATCATCGTCACCCACGACGACCGCATCACCCACTACGCCGACCGCACCGTGCACATCACCGACGGCCGCATCGACGCCTGATCGATCTCCTTGCCGCGGGGGCGGCCGCTTCGCGTAGAGTCTCCTCGTCATCACGAGCGGCCCGGGGATCCGGGTCCGGCAACCTGGGACGGACACCCAAGGTGCCCTCCCGCCCTCCGGGGCGGGGATGTGGTCGGCACCCGCCGGCAACGAAGTGTCCGGAGCCCCGGCTCCGCCACCGGCACCCTGGATGACCGCCCCGCAGAGCGCAGGAGGAGGTCCGCCATGCACGACGCCGGTCACGACGGCGACCACGCCTCGCTCGCCGTGCCGCCGTGGCTGCAGCCCCACGCCAGCGCGGTGCCGGCCACCGGTGCGTGGCGGCCGTCGGACCACCCCGGCCACCGCCGCTTCATGACGATGGCCGTCGACCGGGCGTTTGTGCTCGAGGGCGGCGGCCAGCTCCACGACGTCACCATCGCCTTCGAGACCTGGGGCGAGCTCGCCCCCGACGCCTCGAACGCCGTGCTGGTGTGCCACGCCCTCACCGGCGACTCGCACGCCGCCGGCCCGGCGGGGGAGGGCCACGCCACCCCCGGCTGGTGGGACGAGATGATCGGGCCCGGCCGCCCGCTCGACACCGAGCGGTGGTTCGTGGTGTGCGCCAACGTGCTCGGCGGCTGCCAGGGGTCGGCCGGGCCGGCCTCGCCGCGGCCCGATCGCCCCGGCGTGTACGGGCCGGACTTCCCGGTGGTGTCGATCCGCGACATGGTGCGGACCCAGGCGCGCGTGGCCGACGCTCTCGGCGTCGAGCGCTGGGCGGCGGTGGTGGGCGGCTCGATGGGCGGCATGCAGGCCCTCGAGTGGGCGGTGATGCACCCCGAGCGGGTGGCTCGCCTCGTCGCGATCGCCACGTGCACCGCGGCGACCGCCCAGCAGATCGCGTGGTGGAGCACCGGGCGCCGGGCCATCGCCCTCGATCCGAAGTGGCGCGACGGCCAGTACTACGACGCCGCCGACGGCGACGGGCCCCACGCCGGGCTCGCCCTCGCCCGCCAGATCTCGCAGGTGACCTTCCGCAGCGACGACGTGTTCACCGACAAGTTCGGGCGCGAGCCGGTGGAGCCGCTCCACGGTCGCTTCGAGATGTGGCAGCGGTTCCAGGTGGAGCGCTACCTCGACTACCACGGCACCAAGCTCGCCCGACGCTTCGACGCCAACTCCTACCTCCTGCTGACCAAGGCCATGGACCTCCACGACCTCGGGCGCGGGCGCGGCAGCCTGGCCGCCGCGCTCGGCCGCATCGCCGCCCCCGTGCTGTCGATGGGGATCACCTCGGACATCCTCTACCCCTCGTACCAGTCGAGGGAGCTGGTCGACGGCGTGCGCGCCGCCGGCGGCACGGCCACCTACGCCGAGATCGACAGCCCCCACGGCCACGACGCCTTCCTCATCGACATCGACCAGGTCGCCGACGCCCTGATCCCGTTCCTGGAGACCACCCCGTGACCACCGAGCCCTCGGCCGAGCCGACCACCCTGCACCCCGACACCGTCGCCATCCGCGCCGGCCGCGTCGGCGACGACACCTCGCTGGCACCGGTGCTCTGGGCCACGTCGACGTTCGCCTCGCCCACCGTCGACGACGCCCGCCGCATGGCCACGAGCGTGGGGGCCGACCGCTTCTACTCCCGCTACGGCAACCCGACGGTGAAGGGGTTCGAGGACGCGGTCGCCCAGCTCGAAGGGGCCGAGGCCGCCCGCGCCTTCGCGTCGGGCATGGGGGCGATGTCGGGCGTGGTGCTCGGCCTGTGCTCCACGGGCGGCCACATCGTGGCCCAGCGCCAGCTGTACGCGGCCACCCAGCTGCTGCTCCAGGCGGTGTGCCCCCGCTTCGGCATCGACGTCACGTTCGTCGACGGCACCGAGCCCGGGGCGTTCGCCGCCGCCGTCATCCCGGGCAAGACCGCGCTCGTGCTCGCCGAGACGCCCGCCAACCCGAAGCTCGACGTCATCGACCTCGACGAGCTGGGCGCCATCGCCGGGCCGATCACGGTGGTCGACGCCACCTTCGCCACGCCGGTGCTCCAGCAGCCGCTGCGCCACGGGGTCGACCTCGTGGTCCACTCCGCCACCAAGGGCATCGCCGGGCACAACGACGCGACGCTCGGCGTGGTGGCGGGGAGCCGGGAGCTGATCGACTGGCTCTGGGGGTTCGCCGTGCTGCAGGGCGCTTCGGCATCGCCCTACGACGCGCTCAACGCCACCCGCGGCATCCGCACCCTCCCGGTGCGCGTCGCCCGCCAGAGCGAGAGCGCGCTGGCCCTGGCTCGGGCGCTCGAGGGGCGCGAGGGGGTGGCCGAGGTGCGCTACCCGGGCCTGCCGTCGCACCCGCAGCACGAGCTGGCGATGCGGCAGATGTCGGCGGGCGGGACGCTCGTGACCTTCGACTTGGCAGGCGGGCTGGAGGCCGGTCGGCGGTTCGTGGAGGCCGTGCAGCTGGCCCAGCACGCCACCTCGCTCGGCGGCCCCGAGACGCTCGTGACCCACCCGGCGTCGACCACCCACGTGAACCTGCTGCCCGACGAGCTGGAGGCCAACGGGATCGGCCCCGGCACCATCCGGGTCTCGGTGGGCCTCGAGCACGCCGACGACCTGATCGCCGACCTGCTGGGCGCCATCGGGGCCGCGGCCGGAGGCTGACGCCGTGCCCGAGATGCTCGAGGTCGAGATGTTCCGCCGGGTGGCGGAGCGGGCCGTGGGCCGGACCATCGAGCGGGTGGAGGCGCCCGACGCCTGGTTCCTGAAGGGCGGGATCGGGCCGGCCGACGTCCGCGCCGCGCTCGACGGGGCGACGATCCGCGGCACCGACCGGATCGGGAAGCTGCTGCTCGTGGCCGTGGGTGACGATCGGCCCGAGCTCGGGCTGCGCTTCGGCATGACGGGCCGGCTGGTGCTGGGCGAGCACGACCCCGTCGGCCAGCTCGAGTACAGCTCCGGGCGCGACGACCCAGCCTGGGACCGCTTCGCGCTGCGCCTCGATGACGGCGGTCGGCTCCGGCTGAGCGACCCTCGCCGCCTGGGCGGGGTCGAGCTCGACCCCGATCGGGAGGCGCTCGGCCCGGACGCGTGGAGCGTCACGGGGGCGCAGCTGCGCCGGGCGCTCGCCGGTTCGGAGGCGCCCCTCAAGGCGAGACTGCTCGACCAGGCCCGCCTCGCCGGGCTCGGCAACCTCCTCGTGGACGAGACGCTGTGGCGCGCTCGGCTCGATCCGCGCCGCCCGGCGGGGTCGCTCGGCGCCGCCGAGCTCCGGCGCCTGCGGTCGCGCATCGCGTCGACCGTGGACGACCTGTTCGCCAAGGGTGGCTCGCACCGCGGCCACCTCCAGGAGCACCGGGTGCGCGGCGGACGCTGTCCCCGCTGCGGGGGCGAGCTCGATCGCACCACCGTCGGCGGTCGCACGACCTACTGGTGCCCGTCCTGCGTGCGGCCGGCCGAGGCCTGACCGGTAACCTCTGCCCGTCGTGGCCGTCCGTCTCCGCTCCCTGCTGCTCGCGGCCTCGCTGGGCATCGCTGCCGTCGTGGCGGCGACGCCGGCTGGTGCCCAGGACGGCACCTCCACGACCGCCGTGGCCTTCGGCGGGGGCGATCCGTCGGCGGCGACCACCGTCGCGTCGACCGACGTGCCGGCTGCGACGACGGCCGAGGCGGAGAGCACGCAGGAGGTGACCGAGGGGACGACGAGCGAGAGCAGCCTGTTCACCGAGTCGCGCAAGGTGCTGGCCACCATCGGCGCGCTCGTGGCGGTGGCGCTCGCCCTCACGCTCCTCACCATCCGCTATTGGCGGACCACCAAGCCCGTGGCGCCGGCCACGCACGGCGAACCCAAGGCGTGGCGCGACGGCGCACCGGTCATGGGCACGGAGGCGGCCCTGGCCGCTGCGCCGGCGGGGGCGGCCGCGGCCCGACCGGCCGGGGTGGCGAGCGCCGACCACGCCCGAGCCGACGAGGACTACGAGCCGCACGGCACCGGCGAGCAGGTAATGAAAAACGTGGCCGCCTATAAAACGATCTACCAGGCGGTCAAGGCGGCGGACCCGGACCTCCCGGTCGTGGCGACGTCGGTCGAACCCAATGAGGAATACTTCAAGGCGGGCTACGGAAAGTGGTGCGACGCCTACGATTTCCACATCTACGA
>JAGQSL010000211.1 GCA_020439525.1 Acidimicrobiales bacterium
ACGGCGCCGAGCTGTTCGCGGCGGCGTCCGCGGCCGGCGTCGACCTGCTCTTCGAGGCCGCCGTCGCCGGCGGCATCCCCATCCTCCGCCCGTTGCGGGAGAGCCTGGTGGGCGAAGACGTGCGCCGCATCATGGGCATCGTCAACGGAACGACGAACTTCATCCTCACCCGGATGTCGGAGGAGGGCACGGGCTACGGCGAGGCGCTGGCCGAGGCGCAGGAGCTCGGGTACGCGGAGCGCGACCCCACGGCCGACGTGGAGGGCTACGACGCCGGGGCCAAGGCGGCGATCCTGGCCTCGCTCGCCTTCGGCGCCAAGGTCGTCGCGGGCGACGTCTACCACGAGGGCATCTCGAACATCTCGGCCACCGACATCGAGTTCGCCGACCGCCTCGGGTACGCGGTCAAGCTGCTCGCCATCGCCGAGCTGATCCACGTCCCCGACGGCGAGGACGAGGTGGCCGTGCGCGTGCACCCGGCGATGGTGCCCAAGGACCACCCCCTGGCCTCGGTGCGCGACTCGTTCAACGCGGTGTTCGTCGAGGGCGCAGCGGTCGGCGACCTCATGTTCTACGGGCGCGGCGCCGGCGGCGACCCCACCGGCTCGGCGGTCCTGGGCGATCTGGTCGACGCCGCGGTGAACCTCCGCAAGGGCACGTCGGCGCACCTGCTGGCGCTGAGCCGCCGTCCGATCCGGCCGATCGACGAGCTCCACTCCAGCTACTACGTCAACCTCGACGTCGTCGACCGTCCCGGCGTCCTGCGCGCCGTCGCCGAGGTGTTCGAGCGCCACGCGGTCTCCATCCGCTCGCTCGAGCAGGAGGGGGTCGGCGAGGCGGCGCGGCTCATCTTCATCACCCACGAGGCGCGGGAGGCCGACGTCCAGGCCACCCTCGACGACCTCGGGGAGCTCGAGGTCATCCACCGCATCACGTCGGTGCTGCGGGTGGTCGGCGGCGGGCAGGAGGCGTCGTGAAGTACCTCTCGACCCGGGGGAGGGCACCGGTCCTCGAGTTCGGCGACGTGCTGCTCGCGGGCCTGGCGTCCGACGGCGGCCTGTACGTGCCCGAGGAGTGGCCGGCCCAGGAGCCGCTCACCTTCGATGCCAGCTACCCCGACACGGCGGCGTCGGTGATGGCGCCCTACGTGGCGCCCACGCTCGGCGCCCACGAGCTGCGGGCCATGGTGGACGAGGCCTACGCCACCTTCGGCCACCCCGACGTGTGCCCGGTGCGCCCCCTCGACGACGGGCTGTGGCTCCTCGAGCTGTTCTGGGGGCCCACCATCGCCTTCAAGGACGTGGCCCTCCAGCTGGTCGGTCGGCTCTTCGACCACGAGCTCGCCCGGCGCGGCGAGCGGGCCACGATCGTCGTGGCCACCTCGGGCGACACGGGTTCGGCGGCCATCGAGGCCTGCCGGGGGCGCCGGGCCCTCGACATCGTGGTGCTGCACCCCGCCGGACGGGTGAGCGACGTGCAGCGACGGCAGATGACCACCGTCGACGAGCCCAACGTCCACAACGTCGCCGTCGACGGCACGTTCGACGACTGCCAGGACCTGGTGAAGGCCATGTTCGCCGATGCGGCCTTCCGCGACGGGGTGTCGCTGTCCGCCATGAACTCGATCAACTGGGCGCGGGTGATGGCGCAGGTCGTCTACTACGTGACCGCCGCCCGCACGGTGGGCGCCGGCGATCCGGTGGCCTTCTCGGTCCCCACGGGCAACTTCGGCAACGTGTTCGCCGGGTGGGTCGCCCGACGGACCGGCACCCCCATCAGCCAGCTCGTGGTGGGGTCCAACTCGAACGACATCCTCACCCGCTGGCTCCGCTCCGGGGTGATGGAGAAGACCGGCGTGCACCCCACCATCAGCCCGAGCATGGACATCCAGGTGTCGTCGAACGCCGAGCGGCTCCTCTTCGAGCTCTACGACCGCAACCCGGACCTCCTGGCCGACCGGATGGCGGCCTTCCGCGACGAGGGCCGGGTCGACACGGGCAGCACCCGCCTGGCCTCGGTGACCGAGGTGTTCGACGGCGCCGCGTTCGACGACGACGCCACGTGCGCCGAGATCCGGCGCACGTTCGAGGCCACCGGCGTGGTCCTCGACCCCCACAGCGCCGTCGGCGTCGCCGCCGCCCGGGCGGCTCGCCGCGACCCCGACGTGCCGATGGTCTGCCTCGCGACCGCGCACCCCGCGAAGTTCCCCGACGCGGTCGAGCAGGCCATCGGGGTGCGCCCCGAGCTGCCCGAGCACCTCGCCGACCTCCTCGAGCGCCCGGAGCGCTTCGACGAGCTGCCCGCGGATCTGGCGACCCTCCAGGCCTACGTGCGCGCCGCCGTCGGGGCCTGAGGGGCGCGCCTCAGGCGGGGACGGGCTCCTCGCCGGTGAACGCCGCCCACAGCCGAGCGTAGGTGCCGCCGCGCCGGAGCAGCTCGTCGTGGGTGCCGGTCTCGGCCACCCGCCCGTCGTCCATCACCACGATGCGATCGGCGTCGGCCGCGGTGGAGAGGCGGTGGGCGATGAGCACGGTGGTGCGGCCCGCGGCCACGGTGGCCATGGCGGCGGTGACCCGGGCCTCGCTCGCCAGGTCGAGGTTGGCGGTGGCCTCGTCGAGCAGCAGCAGGCGCGGGTCGACCACGAGCGCCCGGGCGAGGGCCAGCAGCTGGCGCTGGCCCGACGAGAGGCCCCGGCCTCGCTCGCCGACCACGTGCAGGTACCCGCCCGGGAGGGTGGCGATCACGTCGTGAGCGCCCACGGCGCGCGCCGCCGCCTCGACCTCGGCATCGCTTGCATCGGGGCGGCCGTACGCCAGGTTGTCGCGCACGGTGCCGGCGAAGAGGAACGGCTCCTGGGGCACCACGCCGAGCTGGGAGCGGAAGGCGGCGAGGGACAGGTCTCGCACGTCCACGCCGTCGACGAGCACGGCACCCGCGTCCACGTCGTAGTACCGGGCCAGCAGCTTCTCGACGGTCGACTTGCCGGCGCCGGTCTCGCCGACGATGGCGACCGTCTCGCCCGGTGCGATCCGCAGGTCGACCCCGTGGAGGACCTCGGCGCCGGTCGTGGGGTAGGCGAAGCGCACGCCGCGGAGCTCGACCTCCCCGCGGAGGCGGCCGACCTCGACGGGCTCGGCCGCGTCGGGGACGGTGGTGGGCTCGTCGAGCAGCTCGCCGATGCGCTCGATCGCCACCCGCGCCTGCTGGTACGTGTCGAAGACCTGCGAGAGCTGCTGGATGGGGGAGAAGAACAGGTCGAGGTAGAGCACGAAGGCGATCAGCTCGCCCGGGGTGAGCGACCCGTCGTGGATGAGCGCCGCTCCGGCGGCGAGCACGGCAGCGCCGGCGAGGCCCGAGAGCATCTCGACGAATGGGAAGTAGAGGGCCACCAGCTGCTGGGCCCGCAGTCGAGCACCCAGGTACTCGCGCGACCGGCGGGCGAAGCGCCGGGCGTTCTGGTCCTCGCGCACGAAGGCCTGGGCGACGCGCACGTCGGTCAAGCTCTCCTGGAAGTCGGCGTTGACCGCCGCCACCTTGTCGCGAGCGTCCTCGTAGGCCCGGCTCGACCGGCGACGGAACGCCACGGTGGCCACCGCCAGCGGGGGCAGCACGGCGAACGCGACCGCGGCGAGCTGCCAGCTCATGGCGGCGAGGGCGATGCCCACCCCCACACCGGTCAGCAGGGCGACGATGGCGTTGACGAGACCGGTCTGCAGGAGCTGGGTGAGCGCCTCGATGTCAGAGGTCATGCGGGTCATGATCCGCCCGCCCATCTCGCGGTCGTAGTGATCGAGCCCGAGGCGCTGGAGGTGGGCGAACACCTTCACCCGCAGCGACCACAGCG
>JAGQSL010000212.1:0-607 GCA_020439525.1 Acidimicrobiales bacterium
TCGAGAGCCACAACCACCCCAGCTACATCGAGCCCTACCAGGGCGCGGCCACGGGGGCCGGCGGCATCTTGCGCGACATCTTCACCATGGGCGCCCGGCCCATCGCCCTGATGGACCCGCTGCGGTTCGGCCCGCTCGACGATGCCCGCAGCCGCTGGGTGGCCGAGGGCGTGGTGTCGGGCATCTCCGGCTACGGCAACTCGGTGGGCGTGCCCACGGTCGGCGGCGAGACGGTGTTCGACCCCACCTACCAGGGCAACCCGCTCGTCAACGTGCTGTGCCTCGGCGTGCTCCCCCAGGACCGCCTCGTGCTGGCCAAGGCCACCGGCGCCGGCAACCTCGCCGTGCTGCTCGGCTCGTCCACGGGCCGCGACGGCATCGGCGGCGTGTCGGTGCTCGCCAGCGCTGGGTTCGACGAGGGCAGCGAGGACAAGCGCCCCGCCGTCCAGGTGGGCGATCCCTTCGAGGAGAAGCGGCTCATCGAGGCGTGCCTCGCCCTGCTCGACGCCGGCCTGGTGGTGGGCATCCAGGACCTCGGCGGGGCCGGGCTCACCTGCGCGGCGAGCGAGACGGCCGCCAACGGGAAGATGGGCATGGACTTCGACGT
>JAGQSL010000212.1:619-7400 GCA_020439525.1 Acidimicrobiales bacterium
AGGACGGCATGGAGCCCTTCGAGGTGATGACCTCCGAGAGCCAGGAGCGTATGCTCGCCATCGTCACGCCGGAGGGCCTGGCCGAGGTGATGCGCCTGTGCGAGCGGTGGGAGGTGCAGGCCACCGTCGTGGGCCGGGTCACCGAGCCGGTCGACGGGGTGGGGTGGCTGCGGATCGTCGACGGCTTCGACGGGCCCGAGCTGGCCAAGGTCCCGGCATCCTCGCTGCACGACGCGGCCCCCCTCTACGACCGCCCGCGCGCCGAGCCGGCCGATCGGGACGCTCGCGCCGCGCAGGCGCCGACCGCCCCCAGCGACGTGGCCGCCGCGATCCTCGACCAGCTGATCGACACGGCGTGGGTGAGCTCGCAGTACGACCACCAGCTCTTCCTCAACACGGTGGAGGGGCCCGGGGGCGACGCCGTGGTGCTGCGGCTGAAGCACCCGGTCACCGGCGAGGACACCGGGCGGGGCCTGGCGCTCACCACCGACGGCAACCACCGCTGGTGCGCCGTCGACCCCCGCACCGGCACCGCCCTCACCGTCGCCGAGTCGGTGCTCAACCTGGCGACGGTCGGCGCCCGCCCGATCGCCGTCGTCAACTGCCTCAACTTCGGCAACCCCGAGCACCCCGAGGTGATGTGGCAGCTGTCCGAGGCCATCGACGGCATGGCCGAGGCGTGCCGGGCCTTCGGCCTGCCCGTCGTCGGCGGCAACGTGAGCCTCTACAACGAGACGGGCGGCACCGACATCGACCCCACGCCGGTGGTCGGGCTGCTCGGGGTGGTCGACGAGCTGGTGCGCCGCCCGCCCGGGGTGGCGCTGCGCGATGGCGATCGGCTGGTGCTGCTGGGCGACGACCTCGCCGGACCCGAGCCCTCGCTGGCCGGCTCGGCTGCCGCCTGGGCGTCCGGGCAGAAGGGCGGGGCGCTGCCCGCCTTCGACGGGCCGGCGCTCACCGCGGTGGCCGGGCTCGTGCGGTCGCTCGTCGTCGACGGGGTCCCCTCGGGCGCCCACGACGCCAGCGGGGGCGGCCTCGGCGTCGCCCTCGGCGAGCTGGTGGCTCGCTCGGGGGTCGGCGTGGACGTCGCCGGCGTGCCCTCAGCCGCCCACCTGCTGGCCGAGGCCCCGGGTCGGGTCGTGCTCGCGGTCACGGCCGAGCGCGTCGCCGAGGTGCTCGACCGAGCCGCGGCGGCCGGCGTGGCCGCCATCGAGCTGGGCTCGGCCGGTGGCGATCGGTTCCGGATCGACGGACTGGTCGATCGCGCCGTCGACGAGGTGGTCGCCGCCTACCGCGACCGCCTGCCCACGGCGCTCGGCGCCGGCACCGTGCAGGGCTGACCGGCCGAGCTGCCACGAACCTGTCACCCGTTCGTCGCACACGGAGCGTGCGGGCTGTGGCACGCTGTGCAGGTCCATCGGCGGTGGCGGGAGCTCCTCATGGGAGCGTGCAGCGTGCCGCTCCGTCCATCGGAGGCTCCCCCTCGTGATCCGTCCCCGCCTCGCCGCCGCCCTGGCGGCCGCGCTCGTCGCCGTCCCCATCGTCTCCTCCACGCCGTCGGCCGGGGCGGTGGCGCAGGACCTCGCCGTGTCGGCCACGAGCGGTGCGGCTCGCAGCGCGATCGAGGTGAGCTCGGCCAGCTGCGTCGACGAGCCCGACGGGTCGATCTGGCGCTACCTGTCGGTCCGGATGGTCTCGGGCGCCCCCGGGTCCGAGCGCCTGGCCGCCGCCGGATCCAACGCCGCGGGCGAGCCCGTCCACCTCGTCATCCCGGACTGGATCGACCCGGCCGACCCGGCGCAGATCCGCGCCCAGTGCCTCGAGTTCGACCCCGCCGAGGAGAGCGACGACGGCCTCCTCACGCCGACGGTCGTCGCGTTCGACCCCGTCGACGTCGACGTGCTCGACCCCACCGAGCCGGCCGTGCAGTCGTTCGTCGCCTCGCGCACGAGCCTCGCCGTCGGCCAAGGGTTCCAGGGCGACCTCTCCGGGTGCTTCCTGCCGGGCGACCTGCGCGCCGCCGCGGTCGAGGTGCTCGACGGGAGCGACCTGTCGGGGGCCACGGGCCGCGGCGTGCTGGCGAGCGACGCCGAGCTCACGGGAGAGTCGATCTCCCTACCCGTGCTGCTCAACGATTCGGGCACGTCGATCGGCTGGAGCTCGTCTGATGGGCAGCGCCCGGTGATCGACCTGGTGGAGGAGCACCCGACCACGCTGGCGCCCGGTCCCCACGTGGCCTTCCCGTACTGCATCGCCCTCGACGGCGACGCCGTCTCGTACCTGTTCTTCCCGCCGGTCGCGCTCGACGTCACCGGCACCAGCCCGACGGCCGACATCGACCTCACCGTCGAGCCCGGCACGCGCGACGCCACCCTCGCCGGCGAGTGCGACCTCGGCGCGGTGGCCGGCACGTTCTCGGGCCTCGACATCGAGCACGACCCCTTCTCCCTGGGCGTGCTGCGAAGCGGTGCCTCGGACGGCGTCGTGGCCGCCTCCGTGCTGCGGCCGCAGCCGACGACGCACGGGGACGGCCCCTCGCCGCGCACGATCACCGGCGACGACTTCTCGACCACGCCGTTCGAGGCCACGACCGATGCGACCGGCGCGTGGCAGGCCACCGACGTCGCCGACTTCGAACTCGGGGCGATCCGCGCCTTCGCCGCCTGCGGCGACCCCTTCGGCGACGGGTTCACCTACGACGCCCAGATCGCCGTCGTCGACGTGGCGCCGCCACCCAGCACCACGACCACCACCGTCACCACCACGACCGCCCCCGCCCCGGTGCCCCCGCCGGCGGACCGGATCGTCGGCCTTCCCACCTACGCCGGTTGATCGGAGCACCCCGATGAAGCGCACCCTCGGTTCCCTCGCGGCGCTCGCCGCGCTCGCCCTCGGCCTGGCGGTCGGTGCCCCCGACGGGGCCGGCGCCGCGTCGGGGTCGATCACCCCGTGGCAGAGCTCGGCGGCGATCGGGGCCAGCTTCTCGGCCACGGCCAACGGCTGCCCCACCACCGAGACCGAGACCGACACCGGCTTCACCTACCAGGAGGCGCAGCTGGTGCTGATCACCCAGACCCCGGCGGGCGAGCGCCTGGCCGCCCTCGGCCTGCAGATCGACCAGACGGCGCGGCGGCGCTTCACCGTGCCGGCCTGGGTGGACCCCGACGATCCTGCGGTGCTCGCCGGCTCCTGCGTGCGGACCACCTACGAGGTCGGCACCGGCGGCGACGCGCAGGAGGTGCTCTTCGACTTCCCCGACGTTGCCTTCGACATCGTGGCCGGCTCGGCGGCGTTCTCCGGCCCGACGCTGACCCTCGATCGCACCACCGCCCAGGGCGGCCAGGTGCTCCGGGCCACGATCTCGGGCTGTGAGGGCTTCGACGTGGCCGAGGCGTTCGTCGACGGTGGCCCCGACCTCAGCGGGCGCGACCTCGGCCCGTTCCTCACCTACGGCCTCGACGAGGTGGGCCCCGGCGGCACCGCCACCTTCGAGCTGCCCCTGACCGACGTGCCGCGCGGCGGCGCCACGCCCGAAGGCGACCACGTCGTCGTCGGCCTCTGCGGCCGGGCGGGCGCCACGGAGTCATCGTTCTCGTACGCCTCGACCGCGCCGGTCCCGATCACGGTCTCGGGCACCAACCCGGTCGAGGCCATGGAGGCCGAGGTGATCCAGGGCGGGATCCTCGTCTCGGGGTCGGGCTGCACCGGCGGCCGCACCGTCGAGGTGCGCGCCGACGTCTACCGCTTCGAGGGCGAGCCCCTGCCGGTCCAGGGCCTCCAGACCCGCGGCGACGACGCCGGCGCGGCGCTGGCCCAGCGCGACCTCCCCGCCCTCGCCACCCTCGCCGACGATGCGGCCACCGCCGACGAGCCCGATCCGCTCATGGCGACCGTCGCCCCCGACGCCGCCGGCGACTGGTCGGTGATCATCCCGATCTCCGGCGAGTTCGAGGGCGAGGTCACCGCCGACTGCGGCGACCCCTTCGCCGACGGCTTCCGCTACGAGAGCGCCTACGTGTCGAGCTACAGCGGCGGTGCCGACGTGTACGTCGACCGGGTCAGCCCCACCTCCTCGCCCACCGGAGGCGAGGTGGTGGCCCACCTGCTCGGCATCTGCGACGGCGACGCGGCGGTGGACATCGTCGATCCCGACACCGGTGACGTCCTCGACTCCTCCGACCCCGCCGGCGGCCTCGAGGAGGGCGCGTACCCGTCGGTGGCGGTCACCGCGCCGACCGAGCCCGGCTCCTACGAGCTGGGCGCCACGTGCGACGGCGAGCTCGGCGGCACGGTGCGCTACGACGTGTTCGCCCCGGCGGCCATCGCCAAGGGCACCGGTCCGGCCGAGCCGCTGACCGGCTGGCCCGAGACCGGCGAGCGCGAGCGGTTCGACGGCCGGCTCGGGCCCATCGAGCTCGGCGGCGACGAGCCGATCTCCTCCGCAACGAAGCGGGCGCTCAGCCCGAGCGAGCTGTACACGAGCGTCCCCCGGCCCGATGGCGACTTCGCCATCACCGAGATCACCTTCGACCTCGTGTACGGCGACGGGACCCCCGTCGACCCCGCCGACGCCCAGATCGGCTACTTCGTGATCATGGACCGCTCGCACCCCAACCCGGCGTGCCCGGGCGGGACGTTCGGGCTCCCCGGGCGCCTCGTCGCGGCGTCGGGCAACGAGAAGACGGTGCTCCAGAGCCCCGGGCCCTACGGCATCGTCGTCCACGAAGCGGACCTGTGGACCGGCACCTACTCGATCGCCTCGCGCGCCGGGGTCGACGAGCCGGTCTACGTCTCCTACTCGTTCGAGACCCGGCGCGACCTGGAGAACGTCCGCCCGATCACCACCTACTTCGGCTCGGCCACCGGCTGCAGCTGGTTCGACTACACGCTCGGGGGCAACGGCGGCACCGACGTGCAGAGCCACTACCTCACCATCGCCCACGACGGTCGCCTCATCGGCGCCGGGGCCAGCCTCGCCGTCGGGGCCGAGCGGGCCGACTGGACCAACGATCGGGGCGAGCGCATCTGCTCGGCCGAGGTCACCTACGGCGACGAGCCGGTCGTCCCCGACGACGGCTGGGTGCCGCCGCGCACCTACCCCGACGATCGGGCCATCGAGTCCATCAGCACGTGCCCGCTCGGCGAGCTGGTGACGAAGGGCGAGCGGCTGCGGTTCGACGCGGTGTACGACGACGGCCGGCCGCGCTCGGCGGTGACCGGCGTGTACGTGGCGTACGTGTGGGAGGGCGGCGGGCCCGCCGCGGCCCAGCCCGGTGGTGCCACGCCTGAGCCGGGGACGCCGAACTACACGGGCTGACAGGCTGGGCCGGTGCCGCTGCTCGTCCTCGCCTCCGCCTCGCCCCGCCGCCACCAGCTCCTGGGCGAGCTCGGCGTCGCCTTCGAGGTCCGGCCCGCCGACGTGGACGAGACGCCTCGGCCCGGGGAGCCGGCCGAGGCGCTGGTGCGCCGGTTGGCGATCGACAAGGCCGAGGCCGGCCTTGCCGCCGCGCCCGAGCGGCCGATCGTGGTGCTGGCCGCCGACACCCTGGTCGCGGTCGACGGCGAGGTGCTCGGCAAGCCGGTCGACGAGGCCGATGCCGCCCGGATGCTGCGCCAGCTCTCGGGCACCCGCCACCAGGTGATGACCGGCGTGGCGGTGGCGACGGCCGACGGGTCGGGCACGGCGACATCGCTGGCGGTCGAGGTGGTGACCACCCACGTCCACAGGGCGCCGTGGACCGAGGAGGAGATCGCGGCCTACGTGGCGTCGGGCGAGCCGATGGACAAGGCCGGATCCTACGCCATCCAGGAGGGCGCCGACCGCAAGGTCACCGGGCTCGAAGGCCCCTTCGACAACGTGGTGGGCCTGCCGTTGGCGGCAACGGCGCGGCTGCTGCGCGGGGCGGGCATCGCCATCGCCGGCGCGAGCTGAGCTCGCTCAGCCGCCGGAGGTGTACGAGTCGGCGCCGACGCCGAGCAGCTCGGGCGAGTCGCGATCGGCCCAGAAGCCATCGGGCACCGTGACCGGCCGGGGGCCGTGCTGGTGGCCGCGGGGGAGGCCGATGGCGTCGCCCGGGAGGGCGACGCTGGGGTCGAGCTCGTCGAGGATCGCCTCGAACGCGTCGAGGGTGTCGGCCTGCACGAGCCGCCGCCGGACCGCCGGGCCCACCGGGTAGCCCTGCAGGTACCAGCCGACGTGCTTGCGGATGTCGCGGATGCCGACGTGGTCGCCGTACCACTCGCACAGCCGTCGGGCGTGGTCTCGCAGTGCGTCGCGGACCACGGCCATGGGCGGCGCCGAGTCGACCGCCTCGCCGCGGAAGGCGGCGGCCAGGTCGCCGAAGAGCCACGGGCGACCGAGGCAGCCGCGCCCGACCACCACGCCGTCGCACCCGGTCTCGTCGACCATCCGCAAGGCGTCCGCCGCCACCCAGATGTCGCCGTTGCCGAGGACCGGCACGTCGGTGACGGCCTCCTTCAGCCGGGCGATGGCCGACCAGTCAGCCCGTCCGGAGTACGCCTGCTCGGCGGTGCGGGCGTGGAGGGCGACCGCAGCTGCGCCCGACGCCGCGGCGATGGGGCCGGCGTCGAGGTAGGTGAGGTGATCGTCGTCGATGCCCATGCGGAGCTTGACGGTGACCGGCACGTCGCGGGCGCCCTCGACCGCCCCGGCGACGACGTTCGCGAAGAGCGTGCGCCGCCAGGGGAGCGCGGAGCCGCCACCGTGGCGCGTGACCTTGCGGACCGGGCAGCCGAAGTTGAGGTCGATGTGCTCGGCACC
>JAGQSL010000213.1 GCA_020439525.1 Acidimicrobiales bacterium
GCAGGTCCTGGCGGCTGAGCACCAGGGCGGTGGGGCCTCGGTGCTCGACGGCCTGCGCCCACGCGATCGCGGTCTCGTTGGCGTCTGCGGGTCGCACCACGCGGAGCCCGGGCATGGCTCGCAGGGACGCGAGGTGCTCGATCGGCTGGTGGGNNGTGGGTCGGGCCGTCCTCGCCGACGCCCACGCTGTCGTGGGTCCAGCTGTAGATCACCTGGTGCTCGGCGAGCGCCGCGAGGCGCACGGCCGGGCGCATGTAGTCGGAGAACACGAAGAAGGTCCCGCCCACCGGCAGCACGCCGCCGTGGGCGGCCATCCCGTTGGCGATCGAGCCCATGGCGTGCTCGCGGACCCCGAAGTAGAGCTGGCGCCCGGCGGGCGTCTCGCGGTCGAACTGCTCGTGGCCCTTCAGCAGGGTGCCGGTGTTGCCCGAGAGGTCGGCGCCGCCGCCCATCAGGCCCGGAACCGTCTCGGTCAGCGCCGCGAAGCAGGCGCCGCTCGCGACCCGCGTGGCCACCTTCTCGCCCACCTCCCAGTGGGGGAGGGCGTCGGCCCAGCCCTCGAGGCCCTCGCCGGCGAGGGCGGCGTCGAGGGCCGCCCGGTCCACGTCGGCGTCGGCGAGGCGCTTCGCCCACGCCCGGCGGTCCTCGGCGCCCCGCGATCCGGCCTCCCGGTAGAGCGCGGCCACGTCGTCGGGCACGTAGAAGGTCTCGTCGGGCGGGAAGCCCATGACCGCCTTGGTGGCCGCGACCTCCTCGTCGCTGAAGGCCTTCCCGTGCGCCGCCGGGCTGTCGGTGAGCTTCGGCGAGGGGTAGGCGATGTGGCTGCGGACCACGATCAGCGACGGCCGATCCTCCACCGCCATCGCCGTGCGGATGGCACCCTCGAGCACGTCGAGGTCGTTGGCGGCCTCGCCCAGCTGCTGCACGTGCCAGCCGTACGCCTCGAAGCGCCCGGCGGCGTCGTCGGTGAGGGCGAGCTCGGTCGGGCCGTCGATGGTGATGTGGTTGTCGTCGTAGACGTAGACGAGCCGGCCGAGGCCGAGGTGGCCGGCGAGCGAGGCGGCCTCGTGGCTGATGCCCTCGGAGAGGTCGCCGTCGCCGCAGATCACGAACGTGTGGTGATCGCAGACATCGGCACCGAAGCGGGCGCGCAGGTGCGCCTCGGCGATGCCCAGGCCCACGCCGTTGCCGACGCCCTGGCCGAGCGGGCCGGTGGTGACCTCCACGCCGGCGGTGTGGCCGCGCTCGGGGTGGCCGGGCGTGCGCGAGCCCCACTGGCGGAAGGCCCGCAGGTCGTCGAGCGACAGGTCGTAGCCCGTGAGGTGGAGCATCGAGTAGAGCAGCACCGAGGCGTGGCCGGCGGACAGGACGAAGCGGTCGCGGTCGAACCACGCCGGCTCCGTCGGGTCGTAGCGCATGATCCTCGTCCACAGCACGTGGGCCAGCGGGGCGAGCGCCATGGCGGTGCCCTGGTGCCCGCTGTTCGCGGCCTGGGGCAGGTCCATGGCCAGGCCGCGGATCGTGTTGATGGCGCGGAGTTCGAGGTCGTCGGAGGTCATCTGCTGGCAGCCCGGGTCGGGAGAGGGACGCCTCACCCTACCCAGCGCGCCGCCACCGCCATCCCGGCTGGTCGCGACCGGTGCCCGAGGACCTGACGTGCCGTCAGATCCGGTAACGTCCCCTGCACCTTCAGAGGACGTAGGGGGTCCCACCACCGTGATCGAGCACGATCGTCTCTACATCGGCGGCGAGCTGGTCAAGCCGGCCGGCACCAGCACCATCGAGGTCATCAACCCGTTCACCGAGGAGGTGTGCGGTCGCGTGCCCGAGGGCACCGAGGCCGACATCGACGCGGCCGTCTCCGCGGCCCGGACGGCCTTCGACACCACCGGCTGGGCCGAGATGTCCGTCGCCGACCGGTGTGCGATCTTGGCCCGCGCCTCGGCCGGCATCCAGGCCCGGATGGACGAGCTCACCGGGCTCATCTCCACCGAGATGGGGAGCCCCTCCAGCTGGGCGATGTTCGGCCAGGTGCTCGCGCCCAGCATGATCCTCGACTACTACGCCGGCCTCGCCGAGACCTACGCCACCGAGGAGACCCGGGCGGGGATGTTCGGCCCGGTGGTGGTGCGCAAGGAGGCCATGGGCGTGGTGGGGGCGATCATCCCCTGGAACGTGCCGCTCTTCGAAGCGGTCATGAAGGTCGCCCCGGCGGTCGTCGCCGGCTGCACCGTCGTGCTGAAGCCGGCGCCCGAGACGCCCCTCGACACGTACGCCTTCGCCGAGATCATGGAGGAGGCGGGACTTCCCAAGGGGGTGCTCAGCATCGTCCCCGCCGGCCGCGAGGTGGGTGAGCACCTGGTCACCCACCCGCTGGTCGACAAGGTCACCTTCACCGGGTCCACGGCCGCCGGCCGGAAGATCGCCGCGGCGTGCGGCGAGCTGCTGCGGCCGGTGACGCTGGAGCTCGGCGGCAAGTCGGCGGCGATCGTCCTCGACGATGCCGACCTGGCATCGGTGGTGCCCCAGCTGCTCGACGCGAGCATCATGAACAACGGTCAGGCCTGCGTGGCCCAGACCCGCATCCTGGCGTCGCGAGGCCGCTACGCGGAGGTGCTCGACGCGGTGACCGAGGCGGTGGCCGCCCTCACCGTCGGCGATCCGCTCGATCCGGCCACCCAGATCGGCCCCCTCGTGGCCGAGCGCCAGCGCGAGCGCGTGCTGGGGTTCATCGATGCGGGCATCGGCGAGGGGGCCCGGGTCACCACCGGCGGCGGCCGACCCGACGGCCTCGACCGCGGCTGGTTCGTGGAGCCCACCGTGTTCGGCGACGTCGACAACAAGATGACGATCGCCCAGGAGGAGATCTTCGGCCCGGTCCTGTCGGTCATCCCCTTCGACGACCACGACGATGCGGTGGCGATCGCCAACGACTCGCCCTACGGCCTCTGCGGGTCGGTCTGGAGCGCCGATGCGGCGACGGCCACGGAGCTCGCCAAGCGGGTCCGCACCGGGACGATCACCGTCAACCACTTCGGCATGGCCTTCGGCGCGCCGTTCGGCGGCTACAAGAGCTCGGGCCTCGGCCGCGAGCTCGGCCCCGAGGGCGTCGATGCGTTCATGGAGAAGAAGGCGCTCAGCCTCGACCCGGCCACGCCGGCGTAGCCTCGGGCCGTGACCGACAAGCCGTTCGAGCTCGGGGGGATCAACCACCTCGCGCTGGTGTGCCGCGACATGGCGCGCACCGTCGAGTTCTACGAGGGCGTGCTCGGCATGCCCCTGGTCAAGACCATCGAGCTGCCCTTCGGGCTCGGACAGCACTTCTTCTTCGACTGCGGGGGAGGGGACACCCTCGCGTTCTTCTGGTTCCCCGATGCCGGCGAACCGGTCCCGGGCGTGTCGGGACCGGGCTGTCGACCCGATCGGGGGTCGCTCACGAGCGCCATCGGCTCGATGAACCACGTCGCCTTCTCGGTCCCGCCCGAGAAGGTGGAGGAGTACCAGGAGCGGCTCCGCGCCGCTGGCGTCGAGACCTCCGAGATCGCCAACCACGACGACAGCGAGTACGGCCTCGCCGAGACCTGGGATGAGGGCGTGTTCGTGCGCTCCCTCTACTTCCAGGATCCCGACGGCATCCTCCTCGAGTTCGCGGCGTGGACGAAGGCCTTCGGCCCCGACGACATCTCCCACGCCCCCAACGGCGCGGTGCGCCCGGACCCGGTCGACGCCTCCCTCACCGACTGAACAGCGCGGCCGTGAGGCTGCCGGCGTGCAGGTGCGCCCGTCCGCACACCGGGCCGACCTCGCCGGCGCTGAACATCCCGACCAGAGGACCGTGGCCGAGGTGCTCGTCCAGGATCGCCGCGTCGTGGTGGGGCGCACCGAACAGGTCGATGCCACGGGTGGTGCCGACGAAGGCGAGGGCGGCGTCGCCGGGCGCGGCGGCGAGGAGGTCGCGCAGGTCCTGATCCGCAGACGTGCGGTCCTGCACGTGGAACTGGATCGTGGAGCCCACCTCGACCTCGGCGTCGAGCGCGATCGCCCGGCGTGCCCGGTCGGCGCCCAGGACGTCACGCACGAGGAAGTCGGTCCGGTCGAACTCCTCG
>JAGQSL010000214.1 GCA_020439525.1 Acidimicrobiales bacterium
CTCGGTCCTCGCCATCGTCGTGGGCGCGCTCATGGTCGCCATCGACGGCGAGGAGGCCGACGCCAGCACCAAGCCCAAGCGGCGGGGCGAGTAGCCCCCGCCCTCGGGCTCAGCGGAAGGTCAGGGCGCCCTCGCGGTCGACGTGCACGGGGCAGCCGGCGGTCTCCTCGGCGGTGAACCGGGCCATGGCGTCGGGGTCCGAGGTGCCGGCCCACGCGCGGCGGCCGTCGGGGAGCAGCACGCCCACCAGGGCGCGCTCGGGGCCCTCGCGGCCGAACATCACCACGCCGGCCTCCACGGCGGCCTCGCCGTCGACCTCCTCGGCGAGCTCGCGGCGGGGGAGCGCATCGACCTCCCCCTGCGGGTGGGCGTGGCGCCACGGGCGGGGCGGCGGGGCGGCCGCGAGCACGCCCATGGCGTGCTTGGTGAGGTAGCCGCCGTTGCCGGTGACGAGCCCGACGGCGCCGGGCTCGGCGCGGAGGACCTCGACCATCGTGGCGATCGAGTGGCTCACGTAGTCGTTCCACGGCCCACCTGCGAACGACAGGCCGCCCGTCACGGTGAGCGGGCGGTCGAGGGCGAGCCCGAGCTCGCGCGCCGCGATCTGCACCGCGCTGGGGAAGCACGAGTAGACGTCGACGTGGTCGAGGTCGTCGATGCCGACGCCGGCGAGCTCGAGCGCGGCGCGCCCGGCGATGCCGATGGCGGGCGCGGCGGCGAGCGACCAGCGGTGCGAGAGGTGCCAGTGCTCGTGCGCGTCGCTGCCGGCCCACGGGAACACCCAGCGATCCACGGCGACGCCGAGCGCCCGGGCGCGCTCGACCGAGGTGACGACGAAGCACGCGGCCTGCTCGACCGCGTTGTTGGCGTTCATGACCTTCGTGTACGGGAAGCCGACCATGCGGTTGTCGGGGGTCGCCTCGCGTATGCGCTCGGCCGTCCACGGTTCGCGGATCCACGCGTGGGGGTTGTCGACGGCGACCTCGTTGAAGTCGGCCCAGAGGGCGGCCAGCCGGTCGCGGTGCTCGTCGATGCTCCAGCCCTCCTGCGCTCGGAGGGCGTGCTCGAAGATGGCGTAGACCGAGGAGGGGGCCACCACCCCGCGCGCCAGCTCGTTGGGGTGGAACAGCGGGGCGGGGTTGGCCAGCTGCTCGGTGGGCGCCACGTCGTCGGCCTGCACCGTCCACCCGAGGTCCACGCCCGCCGAGCGCGCCGCGGTCCGGGTCCGCCACGTCTCCGCGCCGCCGATCAGCCACGTCTCCGACGCGCCGGCCTGGATCTCGGCGCACGCCCGGTTGAGGAGCGTCAGCGGGAAGTTGCCGCCGTCGTCGGTCTCGATCGTGCGCGTGGGGGCCATGTCGGCCAGCCCCGCCACCAGCCGGGCCGGATCGCGGTAGCGGTGCGAGAGGATCCGGACCACCGCGACCGTGTCGACGGCGGCGAGCAGTCCGTCGACGCCGCTGTCGGCCTGCGCCTCGGTGGCGGCCGCGGCGAGGAGGGCCACGGGCTCGAGCGCCGAGGTGAGCTCCGTGGCGCGCTGCTCGATCTGGCCGACGCCGACGATGACCGGCGTGCGTGGGTCGAGTGCGGCAGCGCCGGGGGCCATCGGTCCTCCAGGGTCGGGGGCGCCCAGCCAACCCGGTCCTTGACCGTGCGGTCAAGATCGGCCCGAGGAGGGTCGCCCACTACCATCGCCCCATCGATGTCGTGTTCGTCTGCACCGGCAACATCTGCCGCTCCCCGATGGCCGCCGCCCTGCTGCGCGCTCGGCTGCGCGACGTCGCCCCCGAGGTCGAGGTCGCCTCGGCCGGCCTGCTCTTCGACGACCGCCCAGCTGAGCCCAACGCGGTGCGGGCCCTTCGCCACCGGGGCCTCGACCTGTCCGAGCACGTCTCGCGCCGCCTCGATCGCGAGCTCGTCGAGGGCGCGTCGCTCATCTTGGGGATGGAGCGCGTCCACCTCCGCGCCGTGTGCGAGCTCTCGCCCGACCTGTTCCCCTACGCCTACACCCTGCCCGAGTTCGTGTACTCGGCCGCCGTCTTCGGCGAGCGTCCGGCGACCACCCCGCTGCGGGAGTGGGTCGAGCGCATCGGCGTCGCCCGGACGCCGGCCGCGCTCGACCTCGACGACCCCCTGATCGAGATCGCCGATCCAATGGGTGGGTCGAGGCGGACGTTCCGCACCTGCGCCGACGAGCTGCACGAGCTGATCGACGAGCTGGTGGCGCTGGTCTGGCCCGTCCACGACTCGGGCGACGACGTCGCCACGGCTACCCCCGGAGGGATCCATGCGGATCGCGATCGGCGCTGACCACGCCGGCTACGACCTGAAGGCGCACCTCGTCGGCGTGCTGCGCGCCCTCGACCACACGGTGGTCGACGTCGGCACCGACGGCACCGACTCGGTCGACTACCCCGCCTTCTGCGCGGCGGTGGCGCGAGCCGTCGCCCGCGGCGACGTGGCACGCGGGATCGTGCTGGGAGGCTCGGGCCAGGGCGAGCAGATCGCCGCCAACAAGGTCGCTGGCGTGCGGGCGGCGCTGTGCAACGACCTGTACACCGCCCGGATGGCCCGTGAGCACAACGACGCCAACGTGCTGTCGATGGGCGGGCGGATCGTGGCCCCCGGCCTCGCCGAGGAGATCGTCGTCTGCTTCCTGCAGACGCCCTACCAGGGCGGCCGCCACCAGCGCCGGGTCGATCAGCTCGGCGAGATCGGGGCGTACGGCGCCGATGGTCCCGGCCTCGACGCCTACTTGGACTCGCTGGTGCCGGGCATCACCGCCCGGGCGGCCGGCACCGACGAAGGAGCACCCTCATGACCTGGCCTGCGGAGCGCGACACCGAGCTGTTCGCCATCATCGATGCCGAGCGGGAGCGGCAGAACCGCACCGTGCAGCTCATCGCCAGCGAGAACTTCACCTCGCCGGCCGTGATGGAGGCCACCGGCTCGGTCCTCACCAACAAGTACTCCGAGGGCTACCCCGGCAAGCGGTACTACGGCGGCAACGAGATCATCGACCAGGCCGAGGAGCTCGCCCGCGACCGCGTCAAGGCGCTCTTCGGGGCCGAGCACGCCAACGTCCAGCCCCACTCGGGCGCCAACGCCAACATGGCCGTGTACCTCGGCCTGCTCGATCCCGGCGACAAGGTGCTCGGGCTGCGACTCGACCAGGGCGGCCACCTGACCCACGGCTCGCCGGTCAACGCCAGCGGCATCCTCTACGACTTCGTCAGCTACGGGGTCACCCCCTCCGACGAGCGCATCGACTTCGACCAGGTGCGCGACCTCGCGCTCGAGCACCGCCCCAAGATCATCGTGGCCGGGGCCACCGCCTACCCGCGCACCATCGATCCGCAGCCCTTCCGCGACATCGCCGACGAGGTCGGCGCGCTGTTCATGTTCGACGCCGCCCACATCGCCGGGCTGATCGCCGGCGGGGTGCACCCGAACCCGGTGCCGCTCGCCGACATCGTCACCTTCACCACGCACAAGACGCTGCGCGGCCCGCGTGGCGGCACGATCCTGTGCAAGGCCGAGCACGCCGCCGCCATCGACAAGGCGGTGTTCCCCGGCTCGCAGGGCGGCCCGCTCGACCACGTGATCGCGGCCAAGGCGGTGGCGTTCCGCGAGGCGGCGACCCAGGAGTTCCGCGACTACGCCGCGCAGATCCTGGCGAACGCCGCGGAGCTGGCCGAGTCCCTCGCGGGCCACGGCTTCCGGCTGGTGTCGGGCGGGACCGACAACCACCTGATGCTGGTGGACCTCCGCAGCTTCGACGAGGACCTCTCGGGCAAGAAGGCCCGCCTCGTGCTCGACCGGGCGGGGATCAGCCTCAACGAGAACACGGTGCCCGACGACCCTCGGCCGCCGTACATCACGAGCGGGCTGCGGATCGGCACCCCTGCGGTGACCACGCAGGGCATGGGCGGGCGCGAGATGCGCGAGATCGCCTTCCAGATCCATCGGGTGCTCACCCACCGAGAGGACGAGGACGTGATCGCCGAGGCCCGCGACGCGGTGGGCACCCTCTGCTCGAAGTTCGCCCCCTACCCCGGCTGATCCGCCCGGGGCGGCGAGACTGGTCCCGCCATGCCCACCACCTCCGCCTACATCCTGGTCTTCGTCATCGCCATCGCGGTGACCGCCGGGGCCACGCCCGTGCTGCGCCGCGTGGCCGAGCGGCTCGGGCTGATGGCCGTCCCGTCCGATCGGGCGGTCCACGCCCACCCCATCGCGTACCTCGGCGGGGTGGCGATGCTGCTCGGCTTCCTCGCCGCGCTGGCCACGGCGTGGCTGTCGGGGAGCTTCCCGGCGATGTTCGAAGGCTCCTCCACCGCACTCGGCGTCGCCGTCGGGGCCGTGATCCTCTGCGGCGTCGGCACCCTCGACGACGTGCGCGAGGTGTCGGCGCCGGCGAAGACGGCGGGGATGGTGCTGGCCGGTTCGCTCATGTACCTGCTGGGCGTCAGCCTGCTCTTCTTCCGCGTCCCGTTCGTGGAGGGGCTGATCGTGCTCGGCCCCGACCTCGCCCCGCTCGTGACGGTGCTCTGGGTGGTCGGCATGGCCAACGCGGTGAACCTCATCGACGGGCTCGACGGCCTCGCCGCCGGCATCGTCGCCATCGCCGCCGGGGCGTTCTTCCTCTACGGCCACCGGCTGATGACCGCCGAGGTGGCGGCGATCGAGCCCGAGAACATCAGCCCGCTCGTGGCCATCATCACCGCCGGGATCTGCCTGGGGTTCCTGCCCCACAACGTGCACCCGGCGAGGATCTTCATGGGCGACGGCGGGGCGCTCATGCTCGGCGGGCTCATGGCGGCGGCGACGATGCTCGTCGGCGGGCAGGTCGACGTCGACTACTCGGGCCAGGTCTACTTCTTCTTCGCCCCGCTCCTCATCCCGTTCATCGTGATGGGCGTGCCCATCATCGACACGGCGTTCGCGATCGTGCGGCGGGCCCGCAAGCGCACCGGCCTGTCCGAGGCCGACAAGGACCACCTCCACCACCGCCTGATGCGGCTGGGCCACGGCCAGCGCCGCAGCGTCGTGATCCTCTGGCTGTGGACCGGCCTGCTCTCGCTCTTCGTGCTCTACCCCGTCTACACCGGCAAGGGCAACGGGTACGTCCCGATCGGGATCCTCGCCCTGGCCCTGGTGCTGCTCACGTTCTTCCACCCCGGCATCCGTCGCACGCGCCAGGAGGCGGCGGCGGGCTCGTCGCGTCGGAGCCACCCGACGGGCCGGAGCGGTGGGGCGCCGAGCGCCGACGGCGCGGACGAGGGGGCCGACGCACCCGACGGCGACGCGGCCGTGTCGCACCCGACGTGATCCATCGGCTCGGATTTGCCGGTCGGCAGGCGTGCGCCTAGATTGAGATTCGATTCACAAGCGGGGATTCGGGTGAGCTGCCAGACTGCAGCGCCCGCCGCTTGGCTCCCACTCCTCATGAGCGATCCCACGCCTCTCGCCCCGGGCAACGATGCCCCTGCTGCGGCTCGCCGCCGCTCGGCTGCGACCGCGCCCAACAGCGGCGCGAAGGTCACCGGGCAGTTCGAGCGCGAGGCCTACGCCGCGGCGACGAGCAGGGGCTACGGCAACGCCATGGGGCGGGGCTTCGAGCTCGCCGTCACCCTCGCGGTGATGGTCGGCATCGGATGGCTCGCCGACCGCATCTTCGGCACCGAGCCGCTGCTGATCATCGTGTTCTCCGTCCTGGGCTTCGCCGGCATCGCCGCCAAGCTCTGGATCGGCTACGACCTCGAGATGAAGCAGCACGAAGAGGGCGCCATCTGGAACCGCAAGCCGGGGTCGGCGTCGTGACCACCACCCCCGTGCGCCAGGCGCCCTCGATCATGGCGGTCCGCGACCTGGGCCCCGCGCCCGAGCGCGAGGTCGCTCGCGACCTCGTCAAGCGCGGCCTGATGGTACTGCCGATCGCCGTCGCCCTCGCCGCCCTCAGCTGGGGCGGCGCCGGCGCGGCGTCGGTCGCCTTCGCCGCCGGGCTCGTGCTCGCCAACTTCCTGCTCGCCGCCGCCCTGCTCTCGTGGGCGGCGCGCATCTCCCTCGGCATGCTCATGGGCGTCAGCCTCTTCGGCTTCGTCCTGCGCCTGGCGCTCATCGCCGGGGCGGTCCTGCTCGTCAAGGACCAGCCCTGGGTCGAGCCCGTGCCCCTCGGGGTGACCCTGGTGGTCGCCCACCTCGGCCTCCTGTTCTGGGAGACCAAGTTCGTATCCGCATCCCTGGCCTTCCCCGGCCTCAAGCCATCCGCTGAGGAGCGCTGACCGTGCTGCTTTCCGCAGAGTTCCCGCCGCTGAGCCACATCACCAACTGGAGCGCGTTCGCCGGCGACGGCCAGATCTGGGAGATCAACAAGATCGTCCTGGTCTACGGGTTCGCGGTGCTCTTCACCATCTTGCTCTTCACCCTCGGGAACAAGAAGAAGCTGGTGCCCACCGGCGCGCAGAACCTCGCCGAGATGGCCGTCGAGTTCGTCGAGGACGGCATCGCCGTCGAGACCATGGGCAAGGACGGCAAGAAGTACGTGCCGTTCCTCATGAGCCTCTTCTTCTTCATCTTCTTCACCAACATCTTCGAGGTGGTGCCGGTCATCCAGATGCCGGCAGCGGCCCGCATCGCCATGCCGATGACCCTCGCCCTCATCGCCTACGTCGTGTACCACGGCGCCGGCATCCGCAGCCACGGGTTCGGCTACCTCAAGCACGCCCTGGTGCCGCCCGGGGTTCCCGTCGCCCTGCTCCCGCTCGTGGTCCTCATCGAGTTCGTCTCGAAGTTCCTGGTCCAGCCCTTCAGCCACACGGTGCGTCTCTTCGCCAACCTGTTGGCCGGGCACATCCTCCTCGTGACCTTCGCCGTGCTCACCTCGGCGCTCATCACCCCCAAGTGGTACGCGATCTTCGCACCGCTCCCGTTCGCAGGCGTCGTGTTCTTCACCGCCTTCGAGGTGTTCGTGTCGTTCCTGCAGGCCTACGTGTTCACGCTCCTCACGGGCGTGTACATCAACGCCGCCCAGAGCCACGAGCACTGATCCCCGGTCCCGCCGGGGCCACTGACCTTCCAAACCAAGCACCAACACCAGAAAGGGCAAGGAGACCACCAATGCTCCTCGCGGAACTCAGCAACAAGGGCGTCGCCGCTCTCACCTACGGCCTCGCCGCCATCGGCCCGGGCGTCGGCATCGGCTACCTGGTCGGCCAGGCCGTCCAGGCCATGGCCCGTCAGCCCGAGTCGGCCGGCATGGTGCGCACCACCATGTTCCTCGGCATCGCGTTCGTCGAGGCGCTCGCGCTCATCGGCTTCGTGGTGTTCTTCCTCGCCGGCAACTGATCGGGAGACGCACGCACATGCACCGACGACTTCGACTGCTCCTCGCGGTGGCGGTCCTGGTCCTCGCCGGCTCGGTGGGCTTCGCCCGCCCGGCATCGGCCGAGGGCGAGGTCGACCACGCCGTCGAGGAGTGCATCAAGTCGATGGAGGAAGCCAACTCCATCGACGTCGACTGCCAGGAATCGCCCAACCCGCTCGTGCCCGAGCTCAACGAGGTCATCTGGGGCCTCGTGGGCTTCGCGATCGTGTTCGGCTTCCTCGCCAAGGTCGGCTACCCCGCCATGAAGAAGGGCATGGATGCTCGCACCGAGCGCATCCAGCGCGACCTCGACGCGGCCGAAGCGCAGCGCACCGAGGCGGCCGGGATCCTCGACGAGTACAAGGCCCAGCTGGCCGACGCCCGCCAGGAGTCCGCTCGCATCATCGAGGAGGCCCGCCAGGCCGCCGACTCGGTGCGCAGCGACCTCCAGGCCCGCGCCGAGTCCGACATCGCCGAGCTCCGGGCCCGGGCCAACGCCGACATCGAGTCGGCCAAGGCGCAGGCCATCGCGGACCTCCGCGGCGAGGTCACCGCCCTGGCCATCGGCGCCGCCGAGCAGGTCGTGGGCCGCAACCTCGACCAGGACACCAACGCCGCGCTCGTCGAGGCGTACATCAACTCGGTGGGAGCTGACCGCTGATGGCCGACGACCGCACCACGGCGTACGCCGAGGCCCTCTTCGCGGTCGCTCGGGCCGAAGGCCCCCTCGCCGAGGTCGAAGACGAGCTGTTCCGGGTCGCCCAGGTGGTGAAGGGGAGCGACGAGCTGCGTGACAAGCTCGCCGACCCCCACATCCCGGTGGCCACCCGCCAGCAGATCGTCGTCGACCTCCTCGGTGGCAAGGCCACCGACGCCACCACGAGCCTCGTCTCGATGGTCGTCGGCACCGGCCGCATCCGAGAGCTCCCCGCCATCGTCGACGAGCTCGTCGCGATGAGCGCCCGGGAGGGCAACAAGGAGGTGGCCGAGGTCCGCTCGGCCGCACCCCTCACCGACGACCAGAAGACCCGCCTCGCCGATGCCCTCGGCAAGGCCACGGGCAAGCAGGTCGAGGTCAAGGTCATCGTCGACCCGTCCATCCAGGGCGGGCTGGTGGCCCAGGTGGGAGACACCGTCATCGACGGGTCCGTCCGCCGACGCCTCGATCAGCTCCGCAACGCCCTCTAACGCACGCCACCCACGGCTCAGGAGAAACGGCACATGGCCGAGCTCACCATCAACACCGCAGACATCACCGCCGCGCTGAAGAAGAACCTCGAGGGGTTCCAGCCCGACTTCGCCGCCGCCCAGGTCGGGCGCGTCGTCGAGGTCGGTGACGGCATCGCCAGCGTCGGGGGTCTCCCCGACGCGGCGGTCAACGAGATGCTCGAGTTCGAGGACGGGACCATCGGCCTCGCCCTCAACCTCGACGAGGACTCCATCGGCGCCGTGGTGCTCGGCGACGTGGACCGCATCGAGGAGGGCCAGACCGTGCGGGCCACCGGGGAGATCCTCTCCGTGCCCTGCGGCGACGGCCTGCTCGGCCGGGTGGTGAACACCCTCGGTGAGCCCGTCGACGGCAAGGGCCCGCTCACCAACGTGGGCACCCGCCGCATGGAGGTCCAGGCGCCGGGGATCATGGGCCGCAAGCCCGTGC
>JAGQSL010000215.1 GCA_020439525.1 Acidimicrobiales bacterium
GGCGTGATGGGCAACGACACCTCGGCCGACGAGGAGTCGTTCAGCGACGGGCTCCTCGAGTACCCGCACTACACCCGGCCGGCCGAGTTCCGGAGCTGGGAGGTGCCGGCGGTGCTGCGCTCGGGCGACCACGGCAAGGTCGCCCGCTGGCGCCGGGCCCGAGCGCTCGAGAAGACGATCCGGGAGCGCCCCGACCTCATCGACGCCCGCGGTGGCCTGACCCCCGACGAGGAGCGCCTCCTCGCCGACTTCCCCGAGTAGCGGGCCTCAGTCGCCCTCGTCGCCGAGGAGGCCCTCGGGCGGGTCGACCACGATGTGCTCGGGCAGCCCGGAGTGATCGGTGACGAACACCTCGGGCACGAGCGTGCCGTCGTCGAGCTCCAGCAGGTCGTGGGCCGGGTTGGCCAGCACGGCCACGACGCTCCCCCACGACCGCCCGTCCGGCGTGCGCACCTCGGCTCCCACCAGCTCGTGGACCCAGAGGGCGTCGGGGTCCTCGATCGGCTCGGCCTCCACCACCGTGCCCACGAGGGCGTCAGCCGCGTTGCGGTCCGAGCAACCCTCGAGGCGGGCGATCCACTTCGTCTGGAACGGGCGGATGGCCGCCACGACCCGGCGCTCGCCGCGCAGGAACCACACCGCCCCGGGCGCGGTGCGCTCGGGGCGGTCGGAGGTGATGGTGACGGTGACCTCGCCCTTCAGGCCGTGGGCCTTGCCGACCCGGCCGATCTCGAGGAGGTCCAACGGGGTGTCGTCAGTCGACGAACTCGATGTCGACCGTCGTCTCGTCCTTGACGGCGGCGGCGCGCACCACGGTGCGGATCGACTGGGCGATGCGGCCCCGCTTGCCGATCACGCGGCCCATGTCGCCGTCGGCGACGCGGACGTCGAGCTGGAGGTCGTTGCGGCGACCCTCGCCCGTGCTGACGGTCACCTCGTCGGGGTGGTCGACGACCTGCTGGACGACGTAGGTGAGGACCCGCTCGGCGTTGGCGGCCGAAGGGGTGTCGGTGGTCTCGTCGACGTCGCTCACGACTCGGCGGCCGCCGCGGCCGGGGCCTTGCCCTGGAACTCGTCCCAGGCGCCGGAGATCTTCAGGAGGCGCTCGACGGTGTCGGTGGGCTTGGCGCCGTTGCGCAGCCACTTGAGGGCCTTCTCGTTGTCGATGACGACGCCCGAGGGCTCGAGGCGGGGCTGGTAGGTGCCCACCACCTCGATGAACCGGCCGTTGCGGGGCGACCGCGAGTCGGCGGCGACGACGCGGTAGGTGGGCTGCTTCTTCTTGCCCATCCGCATGAGGCGGAGCTTGACGGCCACGGGTACTTCCTTCGGTGAATCGGTGTCAGGTGCGAGAGAACGAGGCCGAGCGCAGCTCAGGCCGGTGGACCATGGTGGTCGCTGGCGCCTGCTGCGCGCAAGCGCACGAGGGCGCTACAGGCCGGGGAGCTTGAACTCGGGCTTGGCGCCGGGCCCGCCCGAGGGCAGCACCGGCTTGGCGCCCATGCCCTTCGGCGTGACCCGACCGCCGCCCTTGCCCTTGCCCTTCTTCTTCTTGCGGCCGCCGCCGAGGAGGCCGGCGCCCATGCCCTTCATCATCTTCTGCATCTCGGTGAACTGCTTGAGCAGGGCGTTCACCGTGGTGACGTCGACGCCGGAGCCCTTGGCGATCCGGAGCTTGCGGGAGCCGTCGATGATCTTCGGGTTCTGGCGCTCCTCGCGGGTCATCGAGTGGATGATCCCCTCGATCTTGGCCAGCTCGCGGTCGTCGATCTCCTGGTTCCGGAGCTCCTTGGGCATGCCCGGGAGCATCTTCATCAGGTTCCCGAGGTTGCCCATCTTCTTGACCTGGGCCATCTGCTCGAGGAAGTCCTCGAGGGTGAACTGGCCCTCGAGCATCCGGGCCGCGGCCTCCTCGGCCTGCTGCTCGTCGAAGGCGTCCTTGGCCTTGTCGATCAGGGTGAGGATGTCGCCCATCCCGAGGATCCGCCCGGCGAGGCGATCGGGGTGGAAGAGGTCGAAGTCGTCGAGCTTCTCGCCGGTGCTGGCGAAGGCGATGGGCTTGCCCACCACCTCCTTCACCGACAGGGCGGCGCCGCCGCGGGCGTCGCCGTCGAGCTTGGTGAGGATGACGCCGTCGAGCTCGAGCGCCTGGTGGAAGTTCTCGGCGACGGTGACGGCGTCCTGGCCGGTCATGGCGTCGACGACGAGGAACGTGTACTTCGGCGCGGTGGCCACCGAGATCTGGCGGACCTGCTCCATCAGCTCGGCGTCGATGGCGAGGCGACCGGCGGTGTCGACGATCACCACGTCCTTGCCGAGCCGCTTGGCCTCCTCGAGGCACGCCTGGGCCACGGCCACCGGGTCGCCGGCGCCGGAGGCGACGACGTCGTCGTCGGCTGAGAAGACCGGGACGTCGACCTGCTTGGCGAGCGTGCGCAGCTGGGCGACCGCGGCCGGGCGCTGGAGGTCGGCCCCGACGAGCATCGGGTTGCGGCCCTGCTGCTTGAACCAGCGGGCGAGCTTGGCCGAGGTGGTGGTCTTGCCCGAGCCCTGGAGGCCGGCCATGAGCACCACCGTGGGCGGCTTGGGCGCGTAGGTGATCCGGATCGTCTCGCCGCCCAGGGTGGCGATGAGCTCCTGGTGGACGATGTCGATGACCTGCTGGGCCGGGTCGAGCGCGGCGTGCAGGTCGGCGCCCACGGCCCGCTCGCGGATGCGCGCCACGAGGCCCTTGACCACCGTGAAGTTGACGTCGGCCTCGAGGAGGGCGAGGCGGA
>JAGQSL010000216.1:0-3501 GCA_020439525.1 Acidimicrobiales bacterium
GGTTCGGGTTGACCTCGAGCTCCCAGAGGACATCGGGCTCGATGCCGAGCGCCTCGGTGATCGGGGTGCCCAGTGCCACGGCCCCATCGAGGACGAGGATGCCGCCGTGGTCGTCGGAGGTGCCGAGCTCGCGCGCCGAGCAGAGCATGCCGTTGGACCACTCGCCGCGGAGCTTGCGCCGCTCGATCTTCATGCCGCCGGGCATCACGGTGCCGAGCGTGGCGAGCGGGACCCGGTCGCCGATGGCCATGTTGAACGCGCCGCAGCAGATCTGGAGGGCCTCGCCGTCACCGCGGTCGACGTCGACCAGCTGGATCTTGTCGGCGTTCGGGTGCGGCCTCAGCGCCAGCACCTCCACGACCTCGATGCCGTCGAGGCCGTCGCCGATGCGGGTCTCCTCCTCCACGGGCGTGCCGAGGTCGTCGAAGGCGGCGGCGATGGCCTCGGGGGCCACGGGCGCGTCGAGCAGCTCCTGGAGCCAGGAGTGGAGGACCTTCATCAGAACTGCTCCAGGAAGCGGATGTCGGTGCTGGCCAGCTCGCGCAGGTCGGTGACGCCGTGGCGGGTGGCGGCGAGGCGGTCGAGCCCGAACCCGAAGGCGAAGCCCGAGAACGCCTCGGGGTCGATGCCGCAGTTGGCGAGCACGTTGGGATGGACCATCCCGCAGCCGCCGAGCTCGAGCCAGGTGCCATCGGGCCGCTGGATGTCGAACTCGGCCGAGGGCTCGGTGAAGGGGAAGTACGACGGGCGCAGGCGGCTCGTCCACCCCGGCCCGAAGTAGGCCTTGGTGAAGCGGTCGATGGTGCCGGCGAGGTGGGCGAAGGTGACGCCCTCGTCGACCACGAGGCACTCGAGCTGGTGGAACACGGCGAGGTGCGTGGAGTCGGTGGCCTCGTTGCGGTACACCCGTCCGGGCATCACCGAGTAGATCGGGGGCGCTTGGCCCTCCATCACCCGGATCTGCACCGGGGAGGTGTGGGTCCGCATCACCACCTCCTTCGGTTCGCCGAGGCCGACGAAGAAGGTGTCCTGCATGTCGCGCGCCGGGTGGAACTGGCCGAAGTTCAGCGCGGTGAAGTTGTGCCAGTCGTCTTCGACCTCGGGGCCCTCGGCCACCGTGAAGCCGAGGCCCACGAACACGTCCTCGAGCTCCTCGATGGTCTGGGTGACCAGATGGAGGTGACCGGCGTCGCGTCCGGCGCGCACCTCGGTGAGGTCGAGCCGCTCCGCATCGGCCTGCGCTCGCCGGGCGCTCGCCTCGAGGATCGACCGACGGCCATCGAGCGCGGTGCGCAGCGCCTCGGTCGCTTCGTTCATGGCGAGGCCGGCCTCGCGCCGCGCCTCGGGGGCGAGCCCGCCGAGCTGCTTCTTCAGACCACCGAGCTCGGAGGCCTTCCCGAACAGGTCGCGCTGCAGCTCGCCCAGCTCATCGAGCGTGGCAGCGCCGTCGATCCGGCGGGTGGACTCGGCCTGGATGCGGCGGATCTCGTCGATCATGGTGGCGGCAACCTTGCCGCCTCGGTGGCGGCCCCGTCCACTCCGTTCGCCCTGCTCCGGCGCACGATCTCGAAGCACAGGACGGTGCCGGCCATGGCGACGTTGAGCGACTCCGCCGAGCCCGCCATCGGGATGGAGATCCGCAGGTCGGAGGCGTCCTCGACGGCCGACCCGGCCCCGTGGGCCTCACTGCCCAGCACGAGGGCGAGGGGGCCGTCGAGCGGGGCGGCGTCGTAGGGCTCGCCGCCCCGCACCACCGCCGTGGCGACGCGCCACCCCTGTCGCTGCAAGCGGGCCACCACGGCCGCAGGATCGTCGGCGTCGATCACGTCGATGCCGAACCAGGCGCCCGCCGACGCCCGCACCACCTTGGGACTGCTGGGATCGGCGCCCCCGGCGCAGATGACCGCGCGGGCCCCGGCGGCGGCCGCAGCGCGGATCAACGTGCCGACGTTGCCCGGGATCTGCAGGCCGGCGAGGACCACCACGAAGCCGGCGCCACCGGCCCGCTCGCCTGGCGACGAGGGCGCGGCCACGGGCCAGGTCGGCTCGGGCCGGTCGACGATCGCGAGCATGCCCTGCGAGGTGGCGACATCACCGATCCGGTCCAGCGCACCCGCCGGCAGCGCCCACGGCTCGACCTCGGACCCCAGGCGCTGCAGCACGTCGGCGACGGCGGGGCGCCCGATCGCCGCCTCGTCGACGTAGACGTCGCGGATGGCGGCCCCGGCATCGAGGGCGGCGCCGACCAGCACCGGTCCCTCCACGACGAGCGCCCGCTGCTCGGCCCGCTCCCCCGGGCGCTTCACCAGCCGGGTGAGGCGGGCGATGCGGGGGTTGCGGACCGAGAGCGGGCGCATCGTGCGTCGAACCCCGGGCGGAGCCCGAGGCGTGGATCAGCTCAGGCCGTGGCCTTGGCGGCGCCGGCCTCGGTGGCCACCTTCACCAGCGCGGCGAACGCGCCCGGGTCGGTCACGGCCAGGTCGGCGAGCACCTTGCGATCGACCTCGACCTCGGCGAGCTTCAGCCCGTTGATGAACCGGCTGTAGCTGATGCCGTTCTGGCGGCAGGCCGCGTTGATCCGCTGGATCCACAGCTTGCGGAACTCGCCCTTGCGCGCCCGGCGGTCGCGGAAGGCGTACTGCAGGGAGTGCATCACCTGCTCGTTGGCGGCCCGGTACGAACGGCTCTTGTTGCCGTAGTAGCCCTTGGCCCGCTCGAGGGTGGCGCGGCGGTGCTTCTTGGAGTGAACAGCGCGCTTGACTCGTGCCATCTCTCAGTCCTCTTCTCTCGTGTCGGGCGGGGCTACTTGCCCAGCATCTTCTTGATGCGGGCCTGATCGCCCGGGGCCAGGACGACCTCGTCCTTGAGGCGTCGGGTGCGGGTCGACGGCTTCTTCTCGAGGATGTGGTTGCGCATGGCGCGCCGGCGGCGGAGCTTGCCGGTGCCGGTGGCCTTGAAGCGCTTGGCCGCGCCGCGGTGGGTCTTCATCTTGGGCATGTCGTGTGCTTCCTCTCGCGCCGTGGGCGCACCAGGGGATCAGGCGTCGGTGTCGGCCGCCTCGGCGGCGGGCTCCGGCGCAGTGGGCTCGGTGGGGGCGGCGCCGTCGGGCGCCGGCTCGGCCTGCGAACGCTTCTTGGCCTCGGCCTGGGCCTTCTTGTCGGGGGCGAGGACCATGATCATGTTCCTCGGTCCGTCGAGCTTCGGGTACACCTCGACCCGGCCCGTGTGGGCCACCTCTTCGGCCACCCGGTCGAGGATCTTCTTGCCCAGCTCCGGGTGGGCGACCTCTCGCCCTCGGAACATGATCGTGATCTTGACCTTGTGGCCCTCGTCGAGGAACTTCTCCACCTTGCGGGTCTTGGTGCCGAAGTCGCCGCCGCCGATCTTGGGGCGGTACTTCATCTCCTTGATGACCACGTTGGTGGACTTGCGCCGGGACTCCTTGGCCTTCTGCGCCGTCTCGTACTTGTACTTGCCGTAGTCCATGACCCGGCAGACGGG
>JAGQSL010000216.1:3596-5546 GCA_020439525.1 Acidimicrobiales bacterium
TCGGGCCCGACGAGGCGGACCTCCCGGGCGCGGATGCGATCGTTGATCCGGGGCTCGTTGTTGGTGGGCGGTGCTATGGCCGGTGGCTCTTCATGAAGTGCGTAGGTCCTCCCTGACGCAGTCGGCGGGGTTGGTGGATCGGCCCGCACCGGTGCCCAAAAGCACGAAGCGCGGACGTCGGAGAAGCCGACATCCGCGCCCGCCCGGAGGCGGTTGCAAGCATCGACCTGGACGCACCTGCCCGAGGTGGGCGGTGGCCAGGTGGGGGCGGACCCCACTTCCCTGGGTTGTTGCCTCGCTAGGGTACCAGCGCGCCCGACCCGCCCGGCAACTCCGGGCTGCGAGCGGCGCGCCCCGACCCTGCGACCCCGACGAGCGAGGACCTTCCCCATGAGCCTGTGGACCCCCGGTGGCGAGCGACCGGTCGGCGGCGACGACGGTGGTGCGACGCCGTCGTCGCCCCCCGGCCTCGGCGAGCAGCTCAGCGCCGAGCAGGAGGCCGAGGCCCAGCAGATGGCCGCCGAGATGGCGGCCGTGCGCGAGCAGCTGGCCCAGGTGCCCGCCGCGCAGGTGGTGGCGAACCACGCCATGGGCTGCTGGGAGCTCGCCGCCATCCACCTGTCGTCCCAGCCGCCGCGCTTCGACGAGGCCCAGGTGGCCATCGACGCCTTCGGTGCCCTGGCCGACGTGGTCAAGGGCCGCCTCGGCGAAGACGAGGCCACCCTCCACGACGCCCTGGCCCAGCTCCGCCTGGCGTTCGTGCAGCTCAAGGCCAGCTTCGACGCCCCGGCCGACGGCCCCACGGCCGAGACCACCGAGGAGGACGGCGGCGACTGAGCGGCCGGGCCCTCAGGTCGTGCGGCGCCGCAGGTCGACCGCCTCCAGGCCCGTGGGCCCGGGCACCACGTCGAAGCTGACGTAGGCCCCCTCGGGGATCGTGCGCGAGCCGTCGGCGATCCGCGTGCAGTGGAAGTACCAGGTGGGACCGTCGCCATCGGCGCGGACGGTGCCCGCCCCGACCTGCTCGTCGAACGAGGCCACCCGCCCGGTCCAGCTCCCGAAGGCCGACGCCAGCACGCCGTCGCGCTCGCCCATCAGTGGACGATCTTGGCCAGCGGGAGCTCGATGATGTCGGAGGCCCCCGCGTCCTTGAGCGCCGGGATCAAGATGTTGATCTCGCGCTTGGGGACCACGGTCTCGACCGCGTAGCCGCCCTCACCGTGCAGCTTGGACACGGTCGGCGCCTTCATCGAGGGGAGCAGGTCGATCACCCCGTCGAGGTCGCCACCGCCGACGTTGAGCTTCACCAGGACCTTGCCACGAGCTTCGAGCACACCCTGCAGGAGGGTCCGCACCTGGTGCATGGCGTGGGCCTTGTCAGGGTCGGCGTACGCCGTCGGGTTGGCCACCAGCTCGGTGTAGCTCTGGAGGATCTGGTCGATCTCCTTGAGCCCCGCGGCGCGCAGGGCCCGGCCGGTCTCGGTGATCTCGACGATGCAGTCGACGATGTCGGGGATCTTGGCCTCGGTGGCCCCGTAGCTGAGGCGGATGTCGGCCTCGATGCCCTTGGACTCGAAGAACCGCCGGGTGACGACCGGGTACTCGGTGGAGACCCGAACGCCCTGGGGCAGGTCCTCCACCCGCTCCACGGGCGAGTCGCCGGCCACGGCGACCACCATGCGGATCGGCCGCGAGGTCGCCTTCGAGTACTGGAGCTCGCCCAGCGTCTCGACCGTGCTCGAGGTCTCCTCGATCCAGTCGCGCCCGGTGATCCCCAGGTCGAACATGCCCTCGGCTACGTACATCGGGATCTCCTGCGGGCGCAGGATGCGGACCGAGTCGATCCGCGGATCGTCGATGGTCGCCTTGTAGTCGACGGTGGAGGACCGGTTGACCTGCAGGTCTGCCGCGGCGAACAGCTCCAACGTGGCCTTCTCGAGCGATCCCTTG
>JAGQSL010000217.1 GCA_020439525.1 Acidimicrobiales bacterium
CACGACGAGGCCTACCAGCAGGAGCGATCGCCCACCTGGCACGCCCGTGACGTGGTGGCGGAGCGGGCCCGGCGGGCCGGGGTCCCGTGCGTGGTGGTCTCGCCCTGCCCCTCCCTCGAGGCCCTCGCCTGGGGCGAGCTCGTGGAGCCCGGTCGAGGCGCCGAGCGAGGAGCCTGGCCGCGCGTCGAGGTCGTGGACCAGCGCGAGCTCGATCCCGGCCTCGGTCCCCTGTTCTCGCCGCGCCTCGTCGACCTCGTGCGAGGTGACGGGCGGGTCCTCTGCATCCTCAACCGGACGGGGCGGGCCCGGCTCCTCGCCTGCGCCACCTGCCGCACCATCGCCCGCTGCGAGGTCTGCGACGCGGCGGTCGGCATCGACGGCGTCGACGACGGCGGGCTCGGCGCGCTCGCGTGCGGGCGGTGCGGTGCCACCCGCCCCCCGGTCTGCCTGGAGTGCGGAGGCGCCCGGTTCAAGAACCTCCGGCTGGGCGTCAGCCGCGCTCGTGAGGAGCTCGAGGCGCTGGCCGCGACGCCCGTCGCCGAGGTGACGGCCACCACCGCGCCCGAGGACCCGGCGGTCGCGTCGGCCCGGGTGCTGGTCGGCACCGAGGCGCTGCTGCACCGCGTGCCCCGGGCCGATGCCGTCGCCTTCCTCGACATGGACCAGGAGCTGCTGGCCCTTCGCTACCGGACGGCGGAGCAGGCGTTCGCGCTGGTCGCCCGAGCGGCCCGGACCGTCGCCCGCGGGGCGGGACGGGACGGCCGGGTGCTCGTCCAGACGCGGACGCCCGATCACCCCGTGCTGGTGGCGGCCCGGCTGGGCGATCCGGCCCGCCTGGTGGCCAGCGATCTGCCGCTGCGCCGAGCGCTCGGCCTGCCGCCGGCCACGGCGATGGCGGTGGTGTCGGGCGAGGCCGCCCCCGCGTACGTGGACGCGCTCGGGCACCCCCTCGATGTGCGGGTGCAGGGCCCGCTCGACGGGGCCTGGCGGCTGGTGGCGCCCGACCACCGGACCTTGTGCGACGCCCTGGCCGCCGTCGAGCGTCCGCCCGGTCGCCTGCGCATCGAGGTCGACCCCCTTCGGCTCTGACCGTCAGCAGGCCGGAGGTGGGGCGGCGAGCAGCTCGCCGCGCCAGACCGTGACGGCGTGGCCCACGAGGCGCACCCGGTCGCCGGCGACCTCCATGGCCACGGTGCCGCCGCGGGCGGAGGCCTGGCGCCCGAGGAACGACGTGCGCCCGGTGCGCTCGGCCAGCCAAGGCCCGATGAGGCAGTGGGCGGAGCCGGTGACGGGGTCCTCGTCGATCCCCGCGCTGGGGGCGAACGTGCGGCACACGGAGTCGAACCCGATCGCGTCGTCGGCGGTGGCGTCGGCGACGACGATGGCGTGACCCCCGAGCGCCAGCAGGGCGGGCCGGTGCATCGCTGCAGTGGTGACGTCGTCGACGCTCGCCACCTCCACGAACGACCAGCCGGCACCCTCGAGCACGGCCACGACCGCTCCGGTCGCCAGGCCGAGGGCCGCCGCCCACGAGCCGAGGTCGTCGTCGGTGGGGGTGGGCCGGGTGCCGGGCAGGTCGAGGGCGATGGCGCCCTCGCCGGCGGGGGAGCAGCGCAGCACGCCCGAGCGCGTGTGGAAGGCCTGCTCGCCGCCGAGCACCTGGGCGCTGGCGAGCGTGGCGTGGCCGCACAGGTCGACCTCGACCGTCGGCGTGAACCAGCGCAGGTCCCACTCGCCATCGGCGCGCGGGGCGAGGAACGCCGTCTCGGCCAGGTTCACCTCGGCGGCCACGGCCTGCATCCACGCGTCGGGCGCCGCCTCCTCGAGCACCACGATGCCGGCGGGATTGCCGGAGAACGGCTGGTCGGTGAAGGCGTCGACGACGGTGATGGGGAGGGTCATCGCCCCGACGCTAGGAGGCAGGGGCCTCGACCCGCTCCCGAGATCACGGCGGCGAGCTGGGCCATCCCTGCCGGCGGGCCTCGTAGAGGGCGATGGCCGCGGCGGTGGCCACGTTGAGCGAGCCGATGCGGCCGAGCTGGGGCACGAAGGCGAGCTCGTCGACGGCGTCGAGGGTGGCCTTGGCCAGGCCGCGCTCCTCGTGGCCCACCACGAGGCAGACGGCCCCGGTGAGCACCACCTCGTGGATCGGGCGGGCTCCCTCGGCCAGCTCGACGCCGACCACGCGGTAGCCCGCGGCCCGAGCGTCGGCGATCGCGGCGGCGGGCTCCTCGACCTCGTGGAAGGCGAGGAACCGCTCCGAGCCGAGGGCGGTCTTCTTGGTCGCGCCCACGTCGGGGCCGGCGGTCTGCCCGCAGATCCAGACGTCGTCCACCCGCATGGCCGCGGCGGTGCGCAGGATCGAGCCGACGTTGGCCGGCGTCGCCACCGAGTCGAGCACCAGTGCGAGGCGCCCGTCCGCCTTGCGCCGCCACTCGCGGTGCAGGCGCTTCAGGTCGGTGCTGCCCAGGTTCCGGCTCACGGTCGGGCCGCCACGTCGAGGATGCGGTACGGGCCGCGGGTGGCGCGTCGGACGGTGGGCCACCCCTGCTCGTCGAGCCACCGGGCGAGCGAATCGGCGCCGAGGTGCTTCTGGACGACGAGGCAGGCGGTGCCGTTCGCGCCCAGGCGATCGAGCCAGGCACGGAGGAGGCCGTGCAGCGCCGCCTTGCCGATGCGGATGGGCGGGTTGGACCAGAGCTGGTCGACGACGAGGTCGGGGGGCACCGCGTCGGGGGCGACCACGCGCACCCGATCGCCCACGCCCGCGGCGTCGACGTTGCGGCGGCACAGCTCCCGAGCCCGCTCGTTCACGTCGACGGCCCACACCGTCGCCGCGGGCGCCCGCAGCGCGAGCGCCGTGGCGATCGGCCCGTACCCGCAGCCGAGGTCCACCAGGGTGCCGGCGCCACCGACCGCCGGACCGTCGGCCAGCAGCGCCCGTGTGCCCGCATCCACCCGGTCGGGGGAGAACGTGCCGCGATCGGTCACCAGCGGCACGAGGCGTCCCTCGGGCAGCACCAGCTCGATGGTCCGCTCGGCCGACGACGCCCCGGGAGCGGCCGTGAAGTAGTGCTCGGCCGGCTCCGGCTGGGGGGATGGCATCGCGGCGACGGTAGCCTGGCCACCATGGCGCCCTACGAGATCCGCGTGATCGGTGACCCGGTCCTGAAGCAGCGCGCGGCCGACGTGACCGACATCGACGGTCGGCTCGTGAAGCTCGTCGGCGACATGGTCGAGACGATGTACGCCGCCCCCGGCCTCGGGCTGGCGGCGCCGCAGGTCGGCGTCCAGAAGCGCCTGTTCGTCTGGGACCTGGGCGACGGCAAGGGCCCGCAGAGCATCGTGAACCCCGAGATCGTCGAGTCCGACGGCGAGTGGGGCTACGAGGAGGGGTGCCTGTCGGTGCCCGGCCTGTCGTGGGAGATCGTGCGACCGAACCGGGTCCACGTCGTCGGGCGGGACCTCGACGGCAACGAGGTCTCCTTCGAGGCCGACGAGCTGGCCGGACGCATGTTCCAGCACGAGCTGGACCACCTCGACGGCATCCTGCTGGTCGAGCGGCTCGACGAGGAGCAGGCCCGGGCGGCGAAGCGCCAGGTGCGCGACCTCATGCTCGGCTTCTCCGAGCAGGCTCCCAAGCGGGGGCTCTCGGGCCTCTCGCTGCGCTGAGGCGCCCGTGACCGCTGCGGCCCCGCCGCCGAGCACGCCGCTGCCCCGGCCGCCGGTGCACCCCGAGCGCCTCGCGTACCTCGGCACCCCGGAGATGGCGGTCCCGCCGCTGCGGGCGCTGCACGCGGCGGGGTTCGACCTCGCGGTCGTCGTCACCCGGCCCGACAAGCGGCGGGGACGGCGGGGTGAGCCGTCGCCGTCGCCGGTGAAGGCCGCTGCGCTCGAGCTCGGCCTGCCGGTGGTCCACGATCCCGAGGCCGCGCTCGAGCACGGGGCAGACCTCGGCGTGGTGGTGGCCTACGGGCGCATCCTGCGCCGACCCCTGCTCGAGCGACTCCCGATGGTGAACCTCCACTTCTCCCTGCTGCCCCGCTGGCGAGGCGCAGCCCCGGTCGAGCGGGCGATCCTCGCCGGCGACGACCGGACCGGCGTGTGCGTGATGGCGGTCGACGAGACCCTCGACACGGGCGATGTCTACGCCCGGCCTGAGGTGCCGATCGACCCATCCGCCCACGCCGACGTCGTCGCGCGCGAGCTCCTCTGGAGCGGCAGCGCCCTCCTCGTCGGCGCGCTGCGGGCTGGCCTCGCCGACCCGGAGCCCCAGGTTGGCCCGACGACCTACGCGGAGAAGCTCACCAGCGACGACCGCCACATCGATTGGACCGTGTCCGCCGTGCAGATCCATCGCCAGGTCCGCGTCGGCGGCGCTTGGACGACGTTCCGTGGCAGGCGGTTCAAGGTGCTCGACGCCGAGGTGGCCGACGCGGTCGGCGTGGGCCGTCGCGGGCGTCCGGGGGAGCTGGACGGCGACGAGGTCGCCACCGGCGACGGGGGGCTTCGGCTCGTGCAGGTGCAGCCCGAGGGCAAGGCGCCCACCGATGCTCGCTCGTGGGCGAACGGTGCCCGTCCCGCCGACGGCGAGCGGTTCGGGGGCGAGGGGTGAGCGGCACCCGCGGCAGCGCCCGCCCCGATGCCCGGAAGGTCGCGGTCGACGCTCTCGTCCGGATCGACCGCGACCAGGCCTACGCCAACCTGCTGTTGCCCAAGCTCCTCGCCCGTTCCGGTCTCGGCGAGCGCGACCGAGCCTTCGCGACGCAGCTGGTGTACGGCACCGTGCGCCATCGGCGAGCCTGCGACTGGTTCATCGATCGCTTCGCGGTCGGCGACCTGGACCCCGAGGTGCGCGCCGCGCTGCGCGTCGGCACCTACCAGCTCCGCTTCCTCTCGACGCCGGCCCACGCCGCGGTGTCGGCCACCGTCGACACCGTGCCTCGGCGGGCCCGGGGCCTCGTCAACGCCGTCCTGCGGCGTGTGTCCGAGGCCGACGACGCCTGGCCGTCGGACGCCGTGCGCCTGAGCTACCCCGACTGGATCGTCGAGCGCCTCACGGCTGACCTGGGCGAGGACCGGGCGATCGGTGCGCTCACGTCGATGAACGGGGCGGCATCGGTGGTCGAGCGCGACGACGGCTACGTGCAGGACCCGGCGTCGCAGCAGGTGGCCGAAGCCGTGGAGGCCGTGGCGGGGGAGCGGGTGCTCGACCTCTGCGCGGCCCCGGGTGGCAAGGCCACCGCCCTCGCTCGCACCGGGGCCACGGTGGTCGCTGCGGACGTCCGCGCCAGCCGCGCCGGCTTGGTGGCGGCCAACGCCGCCAAGCTCGGGCAGGAGGTCTCGGTGGTGGTGGCCGACGGCACCGCGCCGGCCTTCGCCGCGGCATCGTTCGACCGGGTGCTGGTCGACGCGCCGTGCTCGGGCCTGGGCTCGCTGCGTCGCCGACCCGATGCCCGGTGGCGCATCGATCAGGCAGCTCCCGCTCGGCTGGCCCGCCTCCAGGGGCGCTTGCTCGACGCGGCCGCGGGGCTGGTCGCCCCCGGGGGCGTCCTCGTGTACTCGGTGTGCACGCTCACGTCGGCGGAGACCGTCGGCGTGGCCGAGGGCTTCGAGGCGTCGCACCCCGAGTGGTCGTCGCTCGCCCCGCTCACCGGCCCGTGGGAGCCCTGGGGCACCGGTGCCATCTTGTTGCCGCAGGCACAGGGCAGCGATGGCATGGTGGTCTTCCGGTGGCGACGGCCGGCCGAGCCAGGAGGGTCCAGCGATGGATGAGCCGCGACGGTGGCGCGCTCGCGTGGTGGTCGTGTCCGACGGGGTCGCCGACGGCACCAGGGAGGACCGTGGCGGGCCCGCGGTGCGCGATGCCCTCGACGCCGCGGGGTTCGCGGTCGAGGCCGTGGTGGTGACCCCCGACGGGGTCGAAGCCGTCGCCGACACCCTCTTGGCCCAGACGGCCGGGTTCGTCGGCCTGGTGGTGACCACCGGCGGCACGGGCTTCGCGCCCCGTGACCTCACCCCCGAGGGCACCCGCCGGGTCCTCGACCGCGAGGCCCCGGGCCTGGGCGAGGCCATGCGCCTCGTCAGCCCGCTCGGTCGCCTCTCGCGGGGCATCGCCGGCACTCGCGGCGGTGCCATCGTCCTCAACGTCCCCGGGTCGCCCAAGGGCGCCGTCGAGTGCCTCGAGGCCGTGCTCGACGTCGTGCCCCACGCCCTCGCCCTCCTCGGTGGCGATCAGCCCCACTGACCAGGCCGGTCGCGATGTAAACGATCGGGGTTGCTCGCGACCGGTCGGGTTCCGTACAGTGGCGGGCACAACCGAACCGATACGAACACGCCCCCTCGCGGGGCAGGGTGAAAGTCCCGACCGGCGGTACAGCCCGCGAACCCGAGCTCGCTCGGGCCGATCCGGTGGAACTCCGGAGCCGACGGTGAGAGTCCGGA
>JAGQSL010000218.1 GCA_020439525.1 Acidimicrobiales bacterium
AGCGTCTTCTCGTGGCGCTCGACCAAGCCCCGTGCCGCGATCATCTCGCTCACGTAGAGCCCGGCCCCGAACGCCCGGCACAGGTCGCGGAACACCGCGTTGGTGACGCCGGCCATCGGCGCGAGCACCACCGGGATCGGCAGCTCGTGCGGTCCGATCCGCAGCGGCGCGGGCGCGGTCGTGGCGGTGGAGGCGGTCATGGCCCCACCAGCCTGCCGTGACGAGGCGCTCGAGCGGTAGCCCGAGCGCGCCACCCGCACCGGCCCCCGGCCGGTTCTGCCGCGCTGGGTGGTCGTGGTGGACCCGAGGGAGCGGCAGAACGGTGGGGCATCGGTTCTGCCGCGCTGGGTGGTCGTGGTGGACCGGTGGGGGCGGCAGAAGCGGAGGGGCCGTCAGCTGGCTCGGGGCCGACGGCCGGGGTGTGGCGTTCGGGGGACGGCGTGCGATGATGGGTCCCGTGCGCGGCCCGGACGACGATTCGCCCAAGGAGGCCTGCGGGGTCTTCGGGATCTTCGCCCCCGGCCAGCCGGTGGCCCACATGACCTACCTGGGCCTCTACGCCCTGCAGCACCGCGGCCAGGAGTCCGCGGGCATGGCGGTCAGCGACGGCGAGGACGTCACGGTGGTGAAGGACATGGGACTCGTCTCCCACGTCTTCGACGACCGCACCCTGGCCCCGCTGGTGGGCGACCTGGCGATCGGCCACACCCGCTACAGCACCACCGGCTCGAGCACCTGGCGCAACGCCCAGCCGGTGTACCGGGGGATCGCCGGCCACCAGTTCGCCCTCGGCCACAACGGCAACCTGGTCAACACCGGCACGCTCGCCGAGGAGGCCGGGATGCTCCCGGGCACGGTGGCGAGCGACAGCGACCTCACGGCCGAGCTCATCGAGCAGGAGCTCGAGCACGGCGAGTCCACCACCCTGGAGTCGGCGTTGGCGGCCGTGCTGCCCCGGCTGTCGGGCGCCTTCTCGATGGTGTTCATGGACGAGCACCAGGTGATCGGCGTGCGTGATCCGAACGGGTTCCGGCCCCTCGCCCTGGGCAAGCTCGAGCAGGGCGGTTGGGTGCTGGCGTCGGAGTCCCCCGCGTTCGACGTGGTCGGCGCCGACTTCGTGCGCGAGATCGACCCCGGCGAGATGGTGGTCATCGACGGCGACGGGGTGCGATCGAGCCACCCGTTCCCGCCCGACCGCCTCAACCCGAAGCTCTGCGTCTTCGAGTTCGTCTACTTCGCTCGGCCCGACACCCGCCTCTACGGCCAGAGCGTGCACCACGCCCGGGTCCGCCAGGGCGAGCTGCTCGCCGAGCAGGCCCCGGTCGACGCCGACATGGTGATGGGCGTGCCCGAGTCGGGCCTCCCGGCGGCCGAGGGCTACGCCCGAGCCAGCGGCATCCCCTACGGCCAGGGCCTGGTGAAGAACCGCTACATCGGGCGCACCTTCATCGCCCCGAACCAGGAGATGCGCGCGCTCGGCGTGCGCATGAAGCTCAACCCGCTGAAGGACAACCTGCAGGGCAAGCGGGTGGTGGTGGTCGACGATTCGGTCGTGCGCGGCACCACCCAGAAGCAGCTGGTGAAGATGCTCCGCGAGGCGGGCGTGGCCGAGGTCCACCTGCGGCTCACGTCGCCGCCCATCAAGTGGTCGTGCTTCTACGGCATCGACACCGGTGAGCGCTCCGAGCTGCTCGCCGCCAACCTCGAGATCGACCAGATCCGCCAGTACCTCAACGTGGACTCGCTGGCGTTCATCACCCTCGACCGCCTCATCGCCTCCACCGGCACCTCGGGGTCGGGGTTCTGCGATGCCTGCTTCACCGGCGACTACCCCGTCGACGTGCCCGTCACCTTGAGCAAGGGCGTGCTCGAAGGGGCCGATCGCTCGGGCAACGGGTGCGAGCCCACCCCGGTCGGCAACACCGTGCAGGGCCTGTTCGGGTCGAGCGTGATGCCGGCCGACGAGGCCAACGAGGGGCGCGGCGCCGCGCCGCAGACGACCACCACGAAGGGCAGCACCGATGGGTGAGACCTACGCCGCCGCCGGCGTCAGCATCGAGGCCGGCGAAGAGGCGGTGGCGCGCATCAAGGACAAGGTGCGATCGACGTTCCGCCCTGAGGTGATCGGCGACATCGGCGGCT